>NZ_JAGQDN010000010.1:0-207592 GCF_021270385.1 Brevibacillus sp. AF8
CCCAATTGTAACAGTGGGGTTTTAAACACAGTCAACCATGAGGGGATATTACCAGGGCTATGACCATAGGGCAATTAGATGCGTTCGCTGAGGTATTTGGACGTGAGCAGGGTTGGTTATATGAATTGTATACAGAAGAATGTTTATCGGAGCAGAGAATATCGCGCCCACGATTAATTCCTTATTTGACTCGATGCGTGGAGGTTGGGAGAAAGGATTGCATAGAGGCTGCCGTTCCCATATTGCTGGAGAATCCGAAAAATATCTCAATTTTGTTTGCACTTGCAGAACAGCTATATGAGAAAGGGCAACGGAAAGAATCGGTGTCCTTTTATGAATATGTCATTGAGAATGAGAAAGATAGCTTTTCTGACCACTTTGTGATGAGTCAGTACAGGCTCTTTCGAATAGTCGTACAAGGAACGAATTTTGAAGAAAATTTGAAAGCAGTTATTCGATTTGATCCGTATCGAAGGCGCTTACCGGAAAATATCCAGTTGGATGCTCTTCTGCAATTGGCCAATGTTTGTTATACGTTGCATAAGTGGAGGCAAATGGAGCATTATGCAGATGAATTAAGAGAATTGTCTACAATTGTCTATGAGGATGAGTTGCGGAGGCGAAAAAACAACATACCGAGTGAAATGTTAGCAACAGAACGTCATCTGGTTGTGTACTATGGACAATCATTTCTCATTAAAAGTATAGCATTAGAAAAACAGGAGTTGTATGTAGAAGCGAAGCGATATGTTGAAGGATATGCTGATTTAAGCTGGTTTGAACTCTTGGATGAAGTTGGACAAATCGAGGTGCAGAAATTTCGAACATGGGCAACAGCCAATTTGTACACATTGAATATCCTGATGGGGGATGGTGACGTCATCCCTGAGTATATTCAATTCCTGGATGATCATCCAAAAGAAATACTTTCCGGTTTAGTAACAATTGTGAAAGCGGCCAATGAACATGGTTTTTCCATCGATTCAATATTTGATAAGTTTGCAGAAAATATAGATAGTTTCATAGGACGCATAGACGCTATCGGCATGAGTGAACATATCCAGTTTCGGAATGAAATGGCGAAATACTTACTAGAAAAAGAGAAGTATGCAGAGGGGCTTAATGAAACGTTTCAGTGTCTCTCTTTATCGGATATTACTAAAAACTATAACAATTATAGCAGTTTGTTCAAATTATGGGTGTGGGTATCAAAGTCGTTAGTGGATAAGCAACAAAGTAGGCAGGGTGATATATGTTAGGCTAAAAATATCCGAATTAGAGGATATTTTTCTATTTGGATATTAGAAACTGCTAGTTCCTTTAAAATTCATAAAATAAAAAACAAGGGAATTATGCTATATGGGGGGCGCAAGGGACATTGTATCGGTCGCTGCGGTCAGAAATCGAACAAAATCGGAAAAAGCATGGCTACACATTAAGCAAGCTGGGTGAATTAACGGGCATTAACCCCGGGAGTTTGAGCGAGATTCTCAATGGTAATCCGCCGCGTGCAATCACCATTGGTCAGTTAGACGCGCTAGCCAAGGTGTTTGGTCACGATCCGGGTTGGTTGTATGAATTATACACGGAAGAATGCATATTAGAGGGGAGAATATCGCGCCCCCGATTAATACCATACTTGATTCGATGCGTGGAGGTTGGGCGAAAGGATTGCATAGAAGCTACTGTCCCCCAAATGATGGAGAATCCGAAAAACGTCATGATTCTTTTTGCCCTTGCAGAACAGCTATATGAGAAAGGGCAACTGAAAGAGTCGGTGCCCTTTTATAAATATGTGATTGAGAATGAAAAAGATAGCTACTCTGACCACTTTGTAATGAGTCAGTATCGGTTATTTCGTGTTGTACTTGGGACAAATGCAGAAGAAAATTGGGAGAATGTCATTCGGTTTTCTCCTTACCGAAACCGGCTTCCTGAAAACTATCAACTCGACGCCTTATACCAATTGGCGAAGATCTGTTTCGCTTTGCAAAAGTGGGAAAGATCAGAGCAGTACGCAGACGAATTAAGGCTTCTGGCAGACACTGTTTACAGGCATGAATTGGACAGGATGAAAAGAAACAAAAAAGGCGAATCTCTGAAAACGGAGCGCCATCTTGTCTATTATTACGGATTGGGCCATTTATATAAGAGCGTTTCACTGGAAATGCAAGGACTGTATGAAGAGGCGAAGAAGTATGTGCAAGTTTACGCTGATTTAGGATGGTTTGAATTACTTGATGAAGACGGACGTAAAGAGGTAGAAAGATTCAAGGTATGGGCAAAGGCGAACTCCTACACATTGGAGGTGTTGTCTGGCAATAGTAGCATCATTGAAGAGTACGCTGACTATCTCGATAGTCTTCCCACCAATGAAGTTCTTGCTGGTTTAAATGCCATTATGAAATCCGCTAACACCTACCATTTTTGCGTGGATGAGATTTTAGAGCGCTTTGCCTCCCAAATTTCTAGTTTCGATCAATTTACAGAAGCAATAGGATTGGATCGACATCTTCGGTTTCGATATCAGATGGCTATTTATGAGTTTGGTAAGGGAAGGATAGAGAGAGGAATTGAAGAAACGATATATTGCCTTTCACTAGCGGATTTGACGAATCGACACGACGAGACCCTTACATACATAGCACTGTTTGGATGGTTAGGGAATATGAATAAGCGAATAGGTAACCAAAACAAATTAGGTGACTAGTATACTGTTAGGTCATTGTGAATATATCGTAGGTTGATGAAACATCCTCTGTCAGGATGTTTTTTTATTCCGTTTTTTGCAGTTGGTAAAAACTCGCATATCATTTTATGGTTAATTATGTAACAAATCTCAAAATAAGGAGTTGGGGGTGATAATCTATGAAGCAATAGAAATCTAAGAACATCTCTAAAAAGAGGAGCCACGAATAATCTGGTGGTAAAGGAAGTAGGGTGAGTCTTATAGCAGCAATTGCATTTAAAAAGGGCGTTCCACCCCTTCGACAGGTTAAAGGAACGCCCGCAGGAGGAGCAGTTAAAGCTCCTATAAGTAAATGTATCACGCTACCTCTAGATCGGGAAGGAGTAACCTATCACGATATTGATCATTTGAAAAACATTGTGGAACAATTGCGAGAACAATTGGTGCAAATGTATTTAGAGAAGAATGATTTCTTGAATGATGAAGTCGTAGCATTAAGCCAGCAATTGGATCAGTACATTCTGGTAATTCAATCTAAATGCTATTACCTTGAGTAAAATTCTGGTCGGGGGGTTGAGGTATGCGAAAAGTTATTTCAAGTATTGTATGCGCATTGACCTTAGTTGTTTCAACGTTTTCATTTGGTCACGGATATGCAGCTGAAAAGCAGGAAAAGGTGATGTATAAAACTGAAATGAAATCAGAGAAAGAACTTCGTAAAGATGCGTTGGCAGGAAAAAAAGATTATGACTTTAAGGACATTAGATTCCAGTTACATGATGAGAAAGGGAATGTAGTTAAAGACCTAACTAAATATAGTCACTATACCGTTCAAAAATTAAAGGAAACACAAGTAGGTCAGCAGGTAATTAGCGATTATGTACTTTATGCAGTTTCAGATCCGTCTGATTATGATAACCGCGATCAGGATTCTAACCCAGCTCTAAACTTTCAACAAACTGTTTGGATGTGGACGAGCATCATTAAGGAAAATAATATAGATGTTTGGGGAAAAGCTACTCGTTATGAAGCAAGATGGGATCTACTAGATAGAAACGGTTTAACAATAAAATCAGGAGAATTTACAGCGAAAGCATATGGTAGAAGTAAATCTAATGGTACAACCTTAAATTACAGTGATCCAAAAACGTACACCCCACCAGCTTGGGGGACAAATTATGTCAAGAAGCCGACATGGGATTACGTTCGGATTGACGATTCATATGGTGTTTTCGGTGCTAGATTGAAAACCTCCTACACTGCTCGTACATCCACCGGTACACTGTACAGCACTGTTATTGTTGGTAGCGGCAGCATTTCATGGTAAACACCATGAGTTAACTCTACTCATTTTCATTCAAGGAGGTTGTACAATGAAAAAGGTTATTGCAAGTATGATTTGTGCATTAGTCTTAGCTGCTTCAACACTTTCATTTGGTCATGGATATGCAGCTGAAAAGCAAGAAAAGTTGCTGTATAAAACTGAGATAAAATCAGAGAAAGAACTTCGTAAAGATGCTTTGATAGGAAAAAAAGACTATGACTTTAAAAACGTGAAATTCGAGTTAAAAGATGAGAAAGGGAATGTAGTTAAAGACCTTACTAAATATAGCCACTATACAATTCAAAAATTGATGGAAAGACAAGTAGGTCACCAGGTAATTAGTGATTACGTACTTTATGCAGTCTCAGATCCTTCAGGATATGACAATCGGGACCAAGATTCTAACCCAGCTCTAAACTTTCAACAAACAGTTTGGATGTGGACAAGCATTATTAAGGAAAATAATATTGATGTGTGGGGTAAAGCTACACGTTATGAGGCTAGATGGGATTTACTAGACAAGAATGGTTTAACAATAAAGTCTGGAGAATTCACTGCAAAAGCTACTGGAAATAGTAAATCTACTGGAAAATACATGAACTATAGCGATCCAAAAACGTACTTTCCTCCTTCCTGGGGCCAAAGTTATGTTAAGTCACCATCATGGGATTATGTCCGCATTGATAATCAGCTTGGAGGATTTGGAGCCCGTCTAAAAACTTCTTATACCGCACGAACGTCAACGGGTACCATCTATAGCACGGTTTCTGTAGGGAGTATAGCTTGGTAAGATTCCAACATGAAAGTGAACGGTCTTTGATAGGCCGTTCATTTGATTTCATATCTTTAAACTTGAAAACTAATAGAATGGATTACGATGAATATAATACTTGCTGTAGCATAGACTTAATCATACTTTGAGATAGGAGGTTTACCTTTGAAAAAAACGATACTAGTATTTCTTATTCTCCCACTTCTTTTACTCGGTGCTTGTTCCGAAAAGGAATGGTCCTACAAGTACGAAGGAGCTACTGACAATTGGAATGGAGTTACTGAAATTTTTCACGATAAAGAAAATGGTGCACGCTTTGTAGGTAAAATTAAGTATTTAGGAAATGGTGATGTTAAGAAGCTTAAATTTATTTCTGAATTAACCCAAACAAGTCAACAAACAGGTAGTGTTCAAACCCCCAATTTTAAAGAGGGTTATATCATCATCTTTCAAGATGTACCTAACACGGATAGCACCAAAAATTATTTTAAGAATGGAGTAACGGACGAAGAAGTAAAATCTTTTTTTGGTGACTATCCTGTTTTCAAAATTGATTGGACTGATGAGGAAGGTATAGATCACACCGAAACTATTTACCTAAAATATGTGGCTCAATAATAAAAGCAACAATGGCTAGGAACCTTTTGATAGCTTCCTAGCCTGTGTTTGACAAGCGGCTTTGATGTTCAAATCGACAAAGGTACAAAACTGTTCAAGGACCTCTGGGCGCAAGCACCTGTTACTCAACCCGCCCTGTTTAGTGGTATCAATTATAACAAAACTGTTACTTCAAACGGTGTAACCTACAAAAACTACATCTGGACAAAGAACTGGGGAACTTGGGCGTTGTACAAATATACACCTCATGCTTTGGACATTAATCTGCTCCCAACAATCGGTGGAGGTAACTATTTGTTCTATCAAATATTTAAGGGATATTGGGGAACAGATTGGACATAACAAGATTGGGAAGCAACCTTCATTAAAGAGTGAAGGTTGCTTCCGCACATAGAGGAGGATAAGATATGATTCATGCTCGATATATAACCTTATTTTTTGGGTTGATCTCTTTTTTTGTGTTGATCATGGGGTGCTCCGAACGTACTGGTACCCCGGTGAGCGAAACAAATTTGAAATCTATTTTTCCAAAAGAACAACTAAAAGAAATATGGGTACAACTCTATCGTGAAGACTCGATAAAAGCTCAACCAGAACTAATTGCTGAGTACTTCGAAGATCCAGACTTAAACAAAATCCTGAATTGGATACATGAAGGGGTAATAAGCGACTTTGAAGGAACCATTGCTTCCCTGTCTATATTGCAGTTTGAATATGGAACGAAGGAAGGTGCGGCAGAGGCCAAATATATAATGTACGCCGCAACCAAAGAGGGGGGTTACTACATCAAACCATTCAATATAACTCCTCATTTTGATCTTGATTCCTACAAACAAGAAGATGGAGACAAATTAATATCCTTATTGGGCAAAACAGAGTGGTACAAAGTTGAAAGAGCGCCCTATTGATTTATAAATCTTGAATAAAAGCATTTAAGGAAAGTGCTCATTAATTCGTGATCATGTTGGCTATAACAAATCAGTTTATACTACCAGTGTAATGGCAAAAGCAGATAATAAGGCGATCAAGGTAATCAGACTGAAAGGTTTTTAGAATGATTTAAGAAAGAAATGTTTTTATGTCCCCCTTTTATTTTAAGCAAGAAATAGGGTGTCTTATTTGCCACCTAACGTTCTTTGGTGGAATTGTACCGTACTTCAACCATACCTTAGTCTTTAAACTCCGTTAAAATCTGAGACACGTGCATGGCATCCACCAATGTCGCAAGACGGCATCGAGCAAACAAGCTATATGGGCATGGATATTGTCCATTGCTTCTGTGGTGAACACGGGATGCTCGCTGCCTACCAGGGCCAACTGGTGCTCCATATAGTCTCTTGTTTCCTGAATTTCTAATCCACTCAAGTGAAAACGGACGTTCATCCGTTGCGTTATGGTAACGATCTGCCGGACGCTGTTTGAAACTGTTATGCACTTTTTGATGGTAAGCGACTTCCAACCATGCAGTAAAAAAACGGTTCAAATCCTACAAGGTCTGAATTTTTCCCTGTTCGATAAGGTCTTAGGTTTCTGGAACAAAACTCTGGTCAACAAAAGTACCAAGGCGAGCACAAATGCGTGCAAAATGGATGGAGGAATAGATTGCTCCATTGTCGACATAAATCATTTGAGGATCGCTTTCTTTAAGCAGTCTTCTAATCTTGGGACACGCTCTTCAAGGTAAAACTGCCCATGTACGATGTAGCGAGAATAGTCGTCGATGGACACGACGAAGTATGCCATCTTTTTCTTACCTGTTTTTTCGGACTTCGGCAAATAGAGCGTATGCTGGACATCGCCTTGCCAACAAGCTCCTAATGAATGCCGAACCAAAGACTGTTGGAATGGCTGGAAAACCTGAGGAAATCAAAAAAACCTTAGGAGAACCCTCTAGAGAGTTTATGGATGACTCAGGTGATCATACGTTTATATTGGAATATGAAAACAATGGAAACCTACTAAGATTTACGTTTGATTCAAAAGAAAGTCCAGTAAAGTATGTTACCCTTCGAGTCCAATAAACCAGACTATCTGGCTTATTGTGGCCTGAATTCTGAAAAATTAGTCCATAAAAAAAGAGACGGTTCTCCCGCCTCTTCTCTTTTACTTGTGTACCCCAGTTGACTCTGTTTTTCTACCATTCCGTTTCCGTTTTGTGTTCAATTATGTGTACGACTTTTGGTTCAACTGCTTTCATCATTTCTTTCAGTGATTGCTCGGTGATCGGTACTCCATCACCTTGAAGTTGTCCTCTAGCCTGTGTTTCTGCAATCACATTAATCACTTGTTGTTTCGTGACATTTTTAGATGCTGCAATCTCCACAACAGTTTTACCTTTTGTTAATTCTTGTTTTAATTCTGTCGGGCTGATTTTTAGTAAAGCAAACAGTTTTTCATCGTTTAAAAAGTTATCAGCAGTATAATCAGGCTTACCATTTCTAGAGAATAGGCCTTCTACTTTAATGTTTGAAGGTGTATCAGAAGGTGTATCAGCTGTAGGAATACCTACGATCTTAGTAAGACTAATGGTATTGTCCTGAACAAAAACCTGGAAGACCGGTTTATCGAACATCTCATTGGTGTAATTCAACATCCATGTTTTTTGGTTTGGATTCTCCATTTGCTCGATAGCAACCTGGTACGTTTCGACGTTTCCATACATTTTATCAATAAGATCATTTACCTTCGCCTTGATTTCCTGATCGGTTAACGTAATGAGTGACTTCTCCTTAGGCTCCCAATTCTCTTGAATCACGTGTTCAATCTCATCCGTACTACCGTTTGTATGGAGGGTAATCTTTTTGCCGGTTCCTCCTTTTTCCTGTAGTACGATACTTGTTTGCTTCACGCTGATTACATTTTTCCCTTTGGATACATCACCTTGAACGTTGCTTGCATCGATAATCTCAAACGATTTTGTTTCAGGATATGCGAGATACAGCTTCTCAAGCGTTGATTTGCCAACCTCATCCACCTTGACTTGTTCAGTAGTCATCGGTGTTCTTGTAGGCATGTCAGTCACGGAAGAAGCCGCAAATGCTGCAGCTGGAATCAAAATCGCAGTAGCAACGATTCCACCAATTAATTGTTTTTTCATAATTACTTCGCTCCTTTTTGTTGTAAATAATGTGAATCGGATTGTTCTATTTGTTCTCTGAATAAGCTGCTTACACACTATATTGCCTCTTTAGCGGAAAAAGGTTCGGTTCATATTTTATTTTTTGCATCGTGAAACTAATCAATCGCTTTAGTAACTTAGATAGGTTCAAACTATTTTATCTATCTTTTTGTAGGAAGGAGATTACTAATGATTAGCTTTATGAATTTTAAATCTACAAAAAAAATAGCACTAGCTACTATTGGTTTTATAACTATTGCAGGGCTTGCTGTTTACTATATAGGTGACTTGAAAAAACAAAATTTTCTTTATTCCAGTGATTCAGATTATAGAATAGTTTCTGGTGAAGCAATGTTTACCGAGACATTCACTGACGTGGAGGGTCTAGCTGAAAATGCAGATATCATAGCCGAAGCTGAAGTTATTTCTCAAGAAAATAACCCTAATTATGAAAGACTAGATGTGTATACAGTCTCTGAATTAAGATTAACGAAAGTCTATAAAGGTGATGTAGAGATAGATGATACAGTATCTGTACTGGAAACTGGAGGGGAATTCGATGAAAGAGAGGCGGCCAAATATTTCGCAGGAAAGCCAGGATCTAAATTAGTGAATGATGATAATGGTGAACCCAGAATGACATCGGTAGGGATTGCAGGAAGTATTCCTATGAAAGAAGGAAATAAATATTTTGTTTTCTTAACAGAAGATGACGATGACGTCTATAACATAGTAGGGTCAGTTCAAGGAAAGATAAAAATTAATAGCGAGAACACTCTGGTTTCACAAGTTTCTCCAGAGACAATAGATCAGCATGGTGATCTTTATTTCCTCCAGGAAAGTTATTCAGGGCAGAATATTTCAGAACTTAGAAACGAAGTTGAACAACTCATTGCTTCCTCTCCCAATTAGCACCCCAAAGTCTCTCTCAACCGCAAGATTATTACGAAGTAGATAGAAAAAGAAGATAACGGATTGGTATGGGAGTTTTTTTGCTATTACTAAAAGGTTGTGAATGGTTATCTGGCGTGTTGGAAAAGTTTTGTATCAAGTTCGAAATAAAAGGATGGAGAGGGATTGCGATGGAGGACATTATCGTAGAGCCGGGAATAGGGGTTGGCCCCATAAAGTTAGGAATGACTAGGGAAGAAGTAAAGGCTTATGAGCAAGAATGGCCGCTGAAATATGTGACATTTCTGATACAGTATGAGGAGAACAAAGTGAGTTTTATCGAAGTTCCCATAGATACATACAATTTCAGCGGAGGATTCAGTTGTTTTGTTTACGGTATCGATGTGGTTCATACAAAGGCGACACAATTAGCGGAAAAAATCGATAAGATATCAAATTATACGCGGGATGAAGGTGCAAAGTGGGGCGACAGATACGCTTTTCCTGAGATAGGTTTAGGTTTTTGGCGAGATGTTGTCTTAAATGAAGAAGATTTAGAAACAGAAGAATTTAAAAATTTGGACCCAGTAATACAGGAGGATAGTCTAAGGAATCAATATTTCAGTACCGTTTTCGTCATGTATCCAATGGTTTAACAGGGGGCATATTCAACAAGGTAACAAGAAGCCTGCGTTAAGGATGCGATTTCTCGCGTCTTTTTGGTCACATATGACCTCCAATTGCGAAATTAATCCCGATAGTGGCAATGAAAAAAAGGCCATCTGCTTGGTTGTAATTACATGGGGGAGGTTGTTTCCATGCAATACTATTCATTCCTCGTCTTTGTGATTTTCCTTCATATCACGAAAGTGTATAACTTCATCGAGAGCAGACTCAGCCCGTTCGATTTCGCCATAGTCGTTGGTATGGGAGTTTTTTGGCTATTACTTAAATGTTGTGAATACTTATCGGGCGTATTGGAAATGGTATGTATCAAATTCAAAATGAAAGTATGGCAATTGTATGTGGTCGCATTGATTTTGTATTTTTTATTTTAGTTTCTTACTGTATTCCCTACTCTCTCGACCTGTTATAGAGGAGGAATGGAAGTGAAAAAAATAGTCATCGCGATTTTCATAATATCTATTGCAGGGGGGGTTATCCTAAAAACTCTATACTCTCCTGAAAATACAGTAAGGACCGTCATAGACAATATAGCAAATGGCACACAAAGCCACGTGCAAATGAAACAAGATCAAATTGAATTAATTCGTTCCTATTTTGAATTTGCCGCTAAGAATAATCTAAAATCACCCGAAATTTCAGTTAGACAAGTCGAAGGAACCGGAGATCATATACAGCTAATCGCAGAGTTTCTAATGATAGATTACGATGAAAATAATAGAATTCGAAAAGTGTATGCAGGAAATCTCCTTTTCACCTTACAGAAATCTTCGTTTTATAAGTGGGAAGTAATAAACATCGAGGAAAAAATGAAACTTAGCCTTTAGGTGGAAAGGTTTTGTAATAGTATTCACCCGTTTCTGTTCAGGGGACGGGTTTTTCCATGTTTCATATTTTTTCGCCTATGTATCGTGAACCAAACTCCGCGTTCTCGTGAATATACAGTAGAGAAAACGAGGGGAGGGAACGCTGTGGATGAGTGGGAGTTGATTGCTAAATGCCAAGAGGGCGAGCCTGAAGCTTTCGAACAATTGGTCAAGCCCTATCTGGCGATGGCATACCGGACAGCGTACTTGATCATTCATGACAAGCATCTGGCACAGGACGCCGTTCAGGAAGGGCTCATCGAAGCGTATCAGCACATAGACCGACTCGATAAAAAACGGGGAGTGGCCTTTCGCAATTGGTTATACCGGATTATTACGTTTCGGGCTCTGAATCTGGTACGCAAGCAGAAGCCTGTGGTGGAATACGAAGAGATGATCCCGGAAGAAGCGTTAACGCCGCTGGACAACGTGATCCAGCGAGAGGAGCAGCATCAAATATGGCAGGCGATTCGCAGCATGAGGGCGGAGCATCGCGCGGTCATTATTCTTTACTATTACGAGGGCTTCAGCGTGTCGGAGATCGCCAAAATTACGGGTTCCTTTGAGGGGACGGTCAAATCACGGATGCACAAGGCCAGGAAGCTGATTGCGCAGCAATTGGACAAGGAATGCATTCCATCTGATTTTTTGCGGGAAGGGGCAATGACGCATGACTAACGAGGAGCGGCAAATTCAAGAGACGCTTAGGAAAGTAGCGGGAGCTGTCGAGACGCCGAGTTTTCAAATGCCAAGCCAGAATAACGCGTTGCAGGTGGGAAGGCGTCCGTTTTACCGAAGCAAAAGATGGGCTTCCATCGGCATCGCTTCCGCTGTCGTACTCGGGCTGCTCGGAACCATGCAAGTGTCCCCAACGTTTGCGGCCTATGTCAAATCGATCTTTGCACAAGGTGTGTTCAACGACGAAGGACTGCAACAGGCGGCGAGACAAGGCTTCTCCGAAACATCGAATCTTTCTGTTACGGATCAGGGGATTACCTTGGAGGTAAAGGAAATCATTGCTGATCCGGCGCAGGTAATAGTAGCTTTAATGATAAAACAGTCGGATGGCCAGCAGCTCGGGCCTGAATGGAAGACAGCAAGTAACTCTCAATTCAATGGAGTTGAATTGTTGGATGCCAAAGGGACGGTCATTTCTGACAAGTGGGGAACAGCCTTTGAAGATAATGTCGGATTCATCCGGTTTATCCTTGGGGAAAAAGGACAAGAGCCCCTTCCGAAAACGTTGTCGATGCACTTTGATGAAATTGGAGATATAAAAGGAAACTGGAAGCTGCAAGTTCCGATTACGATGGCAAAAACAACGGCCGCAACGACTGTGTTGCCTGTCAATCAAACGCAAGTGACGAAGCATGGATTGAGGATGACCTTACATCAGATCGTCAACACGCCAACGACCACCCGAATTGAGTTGGAAACACAATGGACAGAGGCGGCCAAAAAACAATTGGAACAAGAAGCGAAAAAGCTAACCGGAAAGACGACGAACCCTGATTATGCTCCATTTCTTCCGTATCAGCAATATATGCTGGGATATTATTACGAGGAGGCAGATGGCAGCAAGGGGAAGGAAAGGCGCAAAGAAAGATCCCATCCCATTGATCGCTATGGACATTTCCACTGGATTATGGACGACGATCCGTTGCCAAAAGGCAAATCAAAGACGCTTGTCATAAACAGCTTCCACAAGGCAATACCGTATGATATGAGTGTCACCTTCCGGCCAGATGAGTTGAACAAGAAGCCCGTAATGAAACAAGTGGGAGAAGATATCTTCACGGTGAAAGGCGTCCAGCTGGCAAAAGATAAATATTCGGAAAAACAGCAAATAGAAATGGAAGTCGAGGTACTATCCAAAGATATTTCCGATATTTATTTGCCTTGGTGGGTAGCGCAAGACGGGAAGGGAACCACTTACCGTGCTAGAAGGAGTACTCAATCCACGGGACCCGTTGACCAGTCTGGACGCGAGAGAGTAACATACAAATTTTTACTGGAGGACAGCAGGAACTCGGAAGAAGACGAAATAACCAAGCTCCCGGAGAAGCTCACCCTACGACTGGATGCTGTTCAAAAAAAATATCCACTCGAGTGGAGAATTCCCGTTACTCATCCATAAAGAGAAAACCGCCCCGTACAAAGGGCGGTTTTTCCTGTTTATTTCGCGACCAACTGCGGCTCTTTTTGCCCGAGTCGGATCGTCGCTTCGCTCGGAATCCACATGCCTGTGTTCTCGTCACGTCCTTGCAGGACTACCGTCGGGTTTGCTTTGCCCATCTGCTCAGCACCTTTGGTAATTTGCTGCCCAATTTTGCCGCCTTTGACGCGGTTTACGACGAGCGAGAGCTGCACGCTGTCCAGCTCTGTCATCATCTCGAAATCACCGTTGCTATCGCCCGCGATGAAGATAGGGCCATGACCATATTTTTTCACCAATACATTCTGGATCACTTCCGTCTTGCCGTGGGCTACCGTGATCGGGTAGTCAGGCTGGTACACGTTCGTAATCCGTCCGTTTTCTGTTTTCAGACGCATGCCGATGATGTTCTCCGCTGGGAGATTGTAGCCATATTTCGGGAGAGTGGCAAAAACACGAACGACATCCTCCAGGGAGGCACTCACGACATATACGTCGATGCCATTGGCACGCAACGTGTTCATCAGGTTTGCTACTTCGGGAGTGAGGCGCAGTCCTGTTGTATGGGAGGCTTTCACCACACCTGCTTTGCCTGCCAACGATTTCGGGCTCGTCCAGCTTACTTTTTCAATCGCCATGCCCAGGCTGTGATCATTGGATGCTTCCGCCAATTGTTGCACTTCTTCCACTGTCATGTTCGTAAAGAGGTAGAGGATCCATGGATAGCCAATCGAGGTGCTGTGCGTATCGTTGATCGCTTCATACAAGAAAAACAGTTTGGCTTTGAAATCTGCGAATTGCTCTGTTGCTGTCACTTCCTCCAGCGACTTCGTTCCTTTAAAACCTTGATAATTTTGATATAAGTACGTGTAGTCGGCTACGAGATCAGTCGCGATGGCATCGAGTGTGACAGGCTTGCCGTCGACATTTTTATACGAATCGGAAAACGGTCCCTCTGGTACATTCGTACGGATGACCTTCCCGAATTCTTCTGGAGTGAGCTTGTAAGCCAAATGGTTGATCTGGTAAACAAACAGCGCTTCCTCAGTGTCATGCATGATGCTCGTATTGTCCCAGTCAAAAACGGCATACGGCTTCTTTTTGGCATTGTAGGAGGCACTCTTGATGCCGTTTTTCTCAATCAATTCGTGGACGGCTTGATAAGTCGCAGGTGCCCATTTCCCCTTGTCGAGCATCTGCACGTTGGTGTCCTTGGCCAAAGCTGGCATCTGCATCGCGAGCAGAGCGACGATCATCAGCATGGTCAGCCACCACGTTTTGGGTTGTGCTTTTCTGTGTGACATGGTTGTCATCCCCTTCTTCTTTTTCTCGATCCCCCAAATGAAAACGCTATCATTTTTTCAAAAGAAAAAGGCCTTCCCCACGCCTGTTGATAAAGCGCGGGTAGAAGACCTCATTGTCTTAAGCGTTTTCATTTGTATTCTAATCATACTAAATTTAACAGTAAAAGCAAGAAGATTCCGATAAACAGGGTAAGGGCAGGACTAACGATCCAATTTAGCGAAGACAGAAGAGTTTGCAAGAAAAAAGTGGATATAATCTAACCATAAGATAGACGAAAAGGGATGATTCTTACATGACATTGATAGAATCAAGCAAAGCCATTTTGATGAATTGCCTTGCATTACAAGCAAATGAGACCTTTTTAGTGGTGGCCGACGAGCGGAAGCGGGACATCGGTGAAGCGATCTGGGAAGCCGGTAAACAGCTAGGGGCAGAAGCGATGCTGATGGTCATGAAGGAGCGGGAAAAGTCCGGTCAAGAGCCTCCTGCGGCTGTTGCAGCGGCGATGAAGAGCGCAGATGTGGTGGTATGTGTGACCCAGCACTCTTTGACGCATACAAAAGCACGCAAAGAAGCAGTAGCAAATGGTACGAGACTGGCTACCATGCCAGCTATTACGGAAGACATGTTCCTAGCGGGAGCGATTTCCGCTGACTATACACAAGTAAAGGCACTCACCGAACGCGTGACCGAGATGCTGACACAGGCAAGTACCGTGCGAATCGAAAAAGCGGGCAAGTCACTGACGTTTTCCATCGCAGACCGCAATGGGGTGCCGAGTACTGGCATGTACGTCAATCCTGGAGAATCGGGCAATTTGCCTTCCGGAGAAGCGTATATTGCCCCATTGGAAGGAACAGCAGAGGGACAAATCCTCGTCGATGGCTCCATCGCGGGTATCGGAAAAATTGATTCGCCACTGTTGCTGACGGTCCAAAATGGTCGGATCACAGAAGCAGAAGGAACATCGGCTGAACGCCTCCTGCAAATGCTTGGAGACCAAGACGGGCGGATGCTGGGTGAATTCGGAATCGGAACGAATGACAAGGCGCGTATTACGGGAGTTGTGCTGGAGGACGAGAAGGTATACGGAACGATTCACGTAGCCTTTGGTAGCAACAATACGTTTGGCGGGACGATTGTCGCAGGGGTACATATTGATCTGGTTGTCAAAGAGCCGGATGTGTATTTGGACGACAAATGTATCATGAAGAACGGAAAACTATTGGCAACATAGGATAAACTAGATGGATAGGAAGGATGAATCCCGATAGTAAATGTTGTAATATGGGAGGAATCCTAGAGCTGGATGTGGTGTGATGGCGTTGTCTGAAAAGATAATTGCGATAGTAACAATAGGTAACCTGATTTTGGGTGCCGTTCTTATTTTCATGGAGAGGCGTAACATTGCGGCAACCTGGGCCTGGTTGATGGTTTTGCTGTTTTTGCCGGGCATCGGTTTTATTATTTACCTGATTTTTGGACATAAGCTGAGCAAGAAAAAGCTGTATCGGCTCAAGGAAGGGGAGTTTTCCCATTTTCGAGCTGCGGTCGATAGGCAAAAGCAGTTGCTTGCCCATGGTGAACTGCAGGTCAACGACCCTGAGATGGAGAGACACCGCGACATGATTTTCATGAACGTGGTAAGTGATGGAGCGTATTATACGCAGGATAATACCATTCAGGTTTTTAAGGAAGGCCATAGTCTGTTTAACCTCATGTTCAAACAGATGGAAGAAGCACGCGAGCATATACATTTGCTCTACTATATTTTGAATGACGATGAATTAGGGAAACAGCTCATTCAACTGTTGACGAAGAAGGCAAAGGAGGGCGTCGAGGTTCGACTGCTCTATGATGCGGTAGGTTCTTCTGGTATCTCATCCAAGTTTCTGCGCCCATTGGTAGAAGCAGGGGGAGAAGTCGCCTCTTTTTTCCCGGCGAAGATTCCGTTCCTGAATTTTCGGGTCAACTTCAGGAATCATCGCAAGCTGACGATTATTGATGGCAAGATTGGCTATATCGGAGGCTTCAACATCGGGGATGAATACTTGGGCAAGGATAAGAAGCTGGGGTATTGGCGTGACACCCATTTGCTGATAGAGGGAAGAGCGGTGTACATGCTGCAAGCACGCTTTTTCCTGGACTGGAATTTGTCTGCACCGAAAAGAATGCATGAGTCACTCGCGTATTTTCCTGAGATTCAAGAGGCTGAGGGAACGATTGGCGTTCAGATCGTATCGAGCGGGCCAAACTCGGAAAAAGAGCAAATCAAGCATGCTTTTTTGAAGATGATTTACAAGGCACGAAAGAAGATTTACTTGCAGACGCCTTATTTCGTTCCCGATGAAAGTATGCTGACCGCACTAAAAATGGCGGCAATGTCTGGGGTAGATGTGCGGGTGATGGTCCCGGGAAGGCCGGATCATTTGTTGGTATTCTGGGCGACCCACTCTTATCTCGGCGATTTGTTAAAGAGCGGTGTGCGCTGCTTCCTCTACGAAAAAGGCTTCATGCATGCCAAAGCCATTGTGGTCGATACCCAGTTGTCGTCTGTAGGAACGGCCAACGTCGATATTCGCAGCTTCAAGCTGAATTTCGAGACGAATGCGTTTATGTACGATTCGCAGATGGCAAAGGAGCTGGAGGAACTGTTCGTCTCCGATCTGGCTGATTGCCGGGAAATGACATTGGGAGAGTATGTGAACCGACCACTGCGTTTGCGCTTGCTGGAATCGTTGACGCGGCTGTTGTCTCCGCTTTTATAATAGCTGGACTGGAAAGCAAGAGAGGACCTGTTAGCCTATGTGAACAAACACGGGCTGGCAGGTCCTTTCCTATTCACAATTTATGCGGCAGTTATGATCATCCTAAGTTTTAAAAGGTATCGATGAACCAATAAAGCTGGTGAGAAGAAAAAGCACAGAGCTCGTAGACCTTGACAACGCCTACCCAGTCGGAACTTCCAAAAGGGGGCCCGCTTGTCGAACACTTCTTCCTTGAGAAACTTCCGCCCGTAGGGTGGCTTTGGCTCGACGGTCCCCTTTTGGAAGTGGAGACGGACAGTCAATCCCCCTTGCGGGCGTGTCAGAGTCGAAGAGAACTGTGCTTTTTCTTCTCCTCCCCTATGTTGACTCAAACCAGAATGCCCTATCTTATTATTTCTTGGCTCCAGTCAAATCCTGCACAGCTTCATCCAGCTGCTTTTCAATCAGAATGGGATCGTAGCCAAGCCATCTATCCACATTGACTACATAAACCTGATTCTTTTTGACAGCGGGCAAGTTTTTCCACAGACTGCTTTGCTCGATTTCTTTCAAATACTGAGCGGCATCCTCTCCAGGGAACAGCATCAGGAAAATATGGTCGGCTGCATATTCCGGTAGAAGCTCCATAGATACGTCTTTTGACCAAAACAGCGGGTCTTTTTCGATCTCGCTCTTTATGAGTGACGGTGGAGTCAACTGAAGATCGTTATACAAAACATGGCCCATATTGCGAGCACCGTACATTTTAATCGTTTTCGCACGGACGTTTAGTGCTGCAACAGTCTCGTCTTTCCCGACCTTAGCATGGACCAACTTACGTGCTTCTTCCACCTTTGCTTTGTACTTCTGCTCCCAAGCCTTTCCTTCTTCCTCGCGACCTAGAACTTCCGCTACCTTTTGTACATGCCCGTAGACATCATACTGATCGAAGGCGATCGCCACGACAGGCGCAATTTTTGTCAGTTTTTCATATACCTGTTGCTCGACTTCGGTACCGGTGAGGATCAAGTCAGGCTGCAACTCGAGGATTTTCTCCAGATTATAGGCATCATAATCTCCCACGACTTCGATTCCACTAACCAGTGGCTCCATGTCTGGACCTTCCATATGTCCCTTCAACGCACCGATTGGCTTCACCCCAAGGGCAAGCATGGGGCCCAAATATTGCAGAACTACGACGCGCTGAGGCTTCACAGGAATGGTAGATTCGCCCTTTGCGTGCTTCAGGACACGAGTATCGCTGCTTTTACTTTCTTGCGCAGGTGCTGATGGAGTGGGGCTGGCTGTCTGGCCGCATGCCGTGAGCAAGAACAAGGAAAGAATCATCAATCCTGACAGCCAAGCTTGTATGCATGATCGTTTCATCGTTATATCCTCCGTGAGTGAAAATGATTCTCATTAATAGAGTTCATCTTACCCTGAATGCCCTCTTTTCATCCATGGAGAATGTTCCGTTTTTCTTTGGACAATGTGGTGGTGTTTGCATGGTCAAAATTTGGACAGCCTCTTCCAGCTGAATGTCGAGGGAGAGGGGATCATACGAAAACCATATCGGATTAAGAATGACCACTTGTCCTTTTTGTACCGCAGGAATTCGTTGCCAGACATCCTGTTTCATTAACTCTAGGAAGTGTGCCCGTGAGAGATCATCATCAAAAATATGAACGAAGAGCCAATCTGCTGCATACTGGCTTAATTGATGCTCGTTGATTGTGGTCGCCCAGAAATTGGGGTTGCGTGTCAACTCTTCTTGAATCATTTTGGGTGGTGTCAGCTTCAACGATTTGTACAGAACATGCCCGATATTTCTGGCGCCGTATGCCAATAGGCTCTGTGGACGCACATTGAGGATCAAGAATGTATCTTCCTTTTGAATATGCGCGTCGATGCATCGCTTCGCCTTCAAAACCTTCTGTTCATGCTGCTTGAGCCACCTGTGTGCCTGGTCTTTCATGCCAAGCACATCGGCCAACGTTTTCAGATGACCAAATACATCACGATCCAGCCACGGAAGGGCAAGAGTAGGTGCAATCTTGGAGAAAGCAGCGCTATCCCCTGTCGATTCGGTCAAAATAAATGTCGGTTGCAATGGTTTGATTAAGTCTGGTGTGTTCTCGGGCAGGCTGACAATCTCATCTGCCTCTTTCATCCGTAATTGCTCACGTAAATAAGTCACCTGCTCTTCTGGAGCGCCAATCGGTCTGATTCCGAGTGCCAATAAATACTCCGCATAGTGAAAGGTGACGGGTGCCATTTGCTTCTGATTCATGCGAACAAAACCAGTCGGGGACACGCCGACCTGCTGCTTAAAGCGTCTGCTGAAGTAAAACTCATCGGCATACCCGACCAGACGTGCTACCTCACGCAATCGTTTATTCGATTCGCGCAGAAGCGTCTTGGCATGCTCCATCCGGCAGCTCGTCAAATATTCAATCGGGCTTTTTCCGACCTTTTTCTTGAAGACTTCGGTGTAATATCGAGGGGTAAGGCCAGCTCGATTCGCCAAATCATCCAAGGTGATTGGCTCGGCATAATTCGTATGCATGTAAGAAATAGTCTGATCGACAACGCTTGATGTTTCTACGGCAGCCTGCCGTTCTGCATGGCTCCAAATCAGGTGCAGCAATTGCTGAAAGCGAATTTGATTTTGAAAAGCTTCCAACGGATCACTGACTTGTCGATGAGTATACAGCGTGAGGGCAAGCTCCGTACTGTGATCGACTTGGTGAAATAAACACGAGCTGTGGTCAAGATGCCAGGAAAGACTCGGACTGTAGGCGTTGGTGACCTGCTCTTGCTGTTGCAGGGCGTCAAAATAGAGTACGAGGAGACGGAGTGGCTCTTCTGTATCAGGGCGTACTTGCCTCGCAGATTCTCGAGAAAGGATGAGTACACTTCCATCTAGTAGAGCCTGTTGATCCGACTCGTTCAGCATCTGGCCCGTTCCTTTTGTCACGATGAGCACAGCATGGGTTGATTCGCCGGAAAACGCCCATTCTTCAGTCGGTGACAAGGTGACCTGCTGTATGTCTTGAAGCAGAAACAAAGGACTGGGCGTTAGCACTGTAGTTCCTGTCATGATACCAATTCGAAGGACTCGGTTACGACGATGCTTCCCTTGACAGATTGGACCATCGGGCAGTTTTTGCTTGCGGCTTCAATTGCTTTTTGCACTTTTTCTTCTTTCATATTTTCACCCGTAATGATGAAGTGGAGGTGAATTTTTTCAACCCGATTTGCCTCTGCCTCATTCCGCTGAACATCTGCGGTTACCTTCATGTCTGTGCACGGCATTCTCATCTTGTCCAATACTTTTCGCAAAACACCGCCACTGCAAACAGCGATGGAAGATACCAAGAGCTGGTAGGGGCGAAAGCCATACTGTTCATCACCCGATACGTGCAGCTCACCGTAGGACAGTTGAGTGACAAAGCCATTTTCTTTCGCTTGAAATTCCATGCGTAACCCTCCCTTGAAATGGTTTTTCTTCATTATAAGAAAAAAAGGCTCCCGTGCGACAGTAATCTATCGGTACCGGAACCTTTTCCTCTTTGCTATTCCTTCAAAGCTTTCCCATTTTGCAAGAGAGACTGGATGCAACGAGGAAGCATGTCTTTTAACGTATCAAATGCATAGTCGATGTCCAGGCGTTCTGTCCACTGATGGGCATCACGTCCGACTGGACCGAGGTTCATGACAGGTACATCAAAAGCTTCGAGCTCCTGAAGCGGAATGGAGTAGCCGTTGTCCCACAAAGGCATGTTCGCTACTAATGGCTTCATGGATGCCGCCGGATATTGGAGTCCGACGTAGCTTAAGTCAGAAATTCCGCCAAAGTAGTTTTGTTTGACCAAATTGACCTGGTGCTGATCTCTCGCGTATGCTTTCATCTCTTCCGTCGTTTGTTGGATCAGAGGATGATTGCGCGAGCTGACTGCCGGGTAAAACGGTGGAGCGAAGAACAAGATCATCATCGGCGACAATTCTTTGCACAGAATCGCTAACTGATCCACCAGCTCGATCGTGGCGTCACGGTCGTCCTTGTCGCCGCGGTTGGCGATCACGTCTGCTTCCAACTGGCGCAGTTTTTCTTCCCCGTACGTTTTCTTCGCATAGGCATACAGTTCTTCGTAAGTCATGACGGAAATGGACAGATCACGCGGGCTAAACGGCGCGAAGTTGGCAAACTGGCTCGCGTGCTTGAGATAATTTTGCTTCATGCGCTCTGCAACATTTCTTGCCGATTCCAGCAGCGGCTCTACGACATCTTCCATTTGTTTTTCCAGCAGAAACAGGTTGAATAGCGTCACGGCACGGTGCGGAATTTGCACAGAGTACTCTTTTTTCAAATCCTTTTGAATCAGGTTCGTCGGTGGAGGAGATGCTTCCCCCTCAACGACCTCGCAAAAGGATGTGTTCAGCTCGAGTTCACATGTCAATTGGGAGGCCATGTAATTGCCGTTCAACCCGGCAAAAGGCTCGCCGACATGTGTTTCTTTGCCGTAGCAGAGGAAGCCTGGGAGCACTTTTCCGATGGAGCCTGTGTACAAGTACGTATTCGTATCCCCTGGATAGCGGGTAAACATCGGCTCCGAGTTGAGCACTGTGGTATAGCTCAGGTCGAACTCTTCGGCGATTTTCAAAAGCTCTGGGACTGCTGCCCGCATCCCGACAGAATTCACCTCTTCGTCAGGGACGGTCAGAAGCAAAATGTTGCCCTCGAACTCTCCAGCAATCGCTTGCTCAATCATCGACATGTGCAGTGTCAGTCCGCATTTCATATCCATGGTGCCACGGCCAAACAGCCAGTTGCCGGTTCGAATATCCTGTTGAACGTCTGCTGGCATATCGGCTTGGTTTTGTTGGAAGAGAGGAGTGAGGGTCTTCGGATCAAAAGCATGCTTCATCCAGGCGCCGTAATCCTCGACGTCGACGACATCAAAATGGCTGACGAGAATGACGGTGTCCCGTACGCCTTCTTTTTTGACCAAAGCAGTGACAAAATGGCGCCCATCTTCAGTCGGATTCGCACGCACATGATCGGGATTGGCTTGATAATAAGGCAGGGTACGAAGCTGATCGACGACGTAGCCAGGCAAGTCCTTCTCGGCAGATGATCCTGTAATGCTTGGGATGCTTACCAAATTGCACAAGAGATCGATGAGCTGCTCTTTTGTTTGCCATTTTTGCATAAAAAACGCCTCCGTTTTCCGTATAGTGAAAACTGTTTCCGGTTAGTGGGCAAAAAAATTAAGGTAAGGCACCGATCTTGTGGGAAATTTCTTTGGCACTTTGTTGGGCTTGTTCAATGAGTGAGGACAAGAGCTGCTCGTTGATTCGATAGCTCGGAACGCCGATACTCAAAGCACCTACGACCTTTTGGTTAACGCCGAAGATAGGAGCGGCAATGGATGCGGTACCCTCGGTTTTCTCACCGTAGCTGACTGCATAGCCGTTTTGTCTGATTTCTGGCAGTCGTTCTAACAGCTCGCGACGTTTTTCTGCATCCGGGACTAAATCGGTCACGATTTGCTCTGCTTCGGTTGGATTCATATTGGCGAGAATCGTTTTGTTTGCCGCACCGATATGCAGCGGAATACGCTCGCCCAGATTATCCATGCTTCTGACAGACATGGGACCTTCCACTCGTTCGAGTACGATGGCATGTGAGCCCTGTGGAATGTTCAGATAGACAGTTTCTCGTACGTCTGCTGCCAGTTGCTCCATGACAGTTCGGGCGACAGCGCGCATATCCATCTTGTCCAGGATGCGTAGCCCGATTTCCATCCACGTATAGCCGACCTTGTACTGCTTGCTCTCAGGAACCTGGAGGATGAGTCCATGCTTGATGAGGCTGCTAATTAAACGATGTACCGTACTCAGCGGCAGGTCCGTTTGTTCAGCAATTTCCGAGATGGACCAATGCTGCTTGTTAGGATCTGATACCAGGACGGAGATGATGCTCATCGCCCGGTCAATCGATTGTACCAACGTGGGTTACCTCCTGGCTTTGTTGCATAGTGACTGCTCATTGCATGTCACGCCAGCTTAATATGACCTCAATCTATCAGAATTTTTCAGCCGAATCAATATAATTTAGACGAGACAAAAATTTATTGACAAAAAATTTGAAACTATTTTACATTAAGAGTGTAATTTTGTATTGCAGAAGCGATTCCACAATGCGGAATATTTCTGGGTGATTGCTCAGAGAAAATGAATGCAATATGGTGGCGATGAACAAGCAAAAAGCAGCAAATGAGGAAGCGTTTACATGCTCGTTTCTCCGTCGCCCACTGTTAGACAAAAGCAAGATTCGAAAACAGAAGGGAGATCTATCATCATGAAATTTTCACGTGCGATTGTAAGAAAACCGGGAAAGAGTTATGTAAATGGTTTGACGACTTCTGATTTGGGTACACCTGATTTTGAACTTGCTCTTAAACAGCATGCCGCTTATGTAGAAGCGCTGAAACAGACAGGTCTGGATGTAACTGTTCTGGAAGCGGACGAGCGTTTCCCGGATTCTACGTTTGTGGAAGACACAGCTGTCCTCACGGAAAAGTGCGCCGTCATCACCAATCCCGGTGCAGAAAGCCGCAATGGTGAAATTGAGGATATGAAATTGGTGCTTCCTCGTTTTTATGACACGATTGAATATATTCAGGCCCCTGGCTTCCTCGATGGTGGAGATGTCATGCAGGTAGACAACCATTTCTATGTCGGTCTGTCGACACGCACCAATGAAGAAGGAGCCATCCAGTTCCGCGAGATTCTCTCTAAATACGGATATGAAGTCACCATTGTCCCGTTGAAAGAGTTTTTCCACCTGAAAACAGGTATCGCCTACCTTGGCAATGACTTGCTGGTTCTGGCTGGCGAGTTCATCGATTCTGAAGTGTTTAGCCAGTACAAGCATCTGGTCGTGGAAAAAGAAGTCGAGTACTCAGCGAACTGCATCCATATCAACGACTACGTGATTATTCCAAAGGGCTTTGAGAGCACGAAAAAGCAAATCACTGACGCTGGTTACAATGTGATTGAGCTGGAAATGTCTGAATTCCAAAAACAAGACGGAGGATTGAGCTGCCTGTCCCTGCGTTTCTAGCGCAGGCAGTTCTCTCTTCTTTTATAGCCCCCTGATAGACCTCTTAAAAAGCAGGTGAAAGAGAGGAATCTTATGAACACTGGGAATGAAAGAGACACACAGCTACAACGCTCCATGAAAAGTCGCCACTTGTTTATGCTGTCGTTAGGCGGTGTCATCGGGACAGGGCTCTTCCTCAACGCTGGTTTCACGATCAATCAGGCTGGACCTGGCGGAGCACTTGTCGCCTATATCATCGGCGGGATTTTGTTGTACTTGGTCATGACATGCCTGGGTGAGCTTTCTGTAAAAATGCCAGTAACAGGCTCTTTCCAAGCCTACGCCAGCCAGTATATTGGTCCGGCGAGCGGGTTTACACTGGGATGGATGTATTGGCTAGGGTCTGCTACAACGGCCGGGGTAGAGTTTACTGCCGCGGGTATGGTCATGCAACGGTGGTTCCCGGATACGCCGATTTGGATTTGGTGCGCGCTCTTTATCGTTTTGCTCTTTGCCTTCAATGCGTTGACGACAAAAGGGTTTGCCGAAACGGAGTACTGGTTTGCCGGAATTAAAGTGTTGGCTGTCCTTATGTTTATTATTGTCGGACTAGGTGCTATATTCGGTATTGTCAGTATGGAAGGAAGACCCGCTCCGTTTCTCTCCAACTTTTCAGCAGATGGGGGACTATTCCCGTTTGGCATTGCGATTGTCTTTGTGACGATGATGAACGTCGTATTCTCTTATCAAGGCTCTGAGTTGATCGGAATCGCAGCCGGGGAAGCAGAAGACCCGCAAAAGACCATTCCGCGGGCGATTCGCAACGTTGTGTTTCGTATTCTCGTGTTCTATGTGGCGTCGGTCACGATCTTGTCCGCCCTCTTTCCATCAAGTGAGCTGGGGCTCTTGGAAAGCCCGTTTGTGACGGTATTTGATGCAGTGGGGATTCCTTTTGCAGCGGATATCATGAACTTCGTCATCTTGACGGCTTTGTTGTCTGTCGGGAACTCATGCTTGTACGCAGCCACTCGCTTGTTGTGGTCCCTTTCCCATAGCAATATGGCGCATCCTGTTTTTGGAAAGTTGACCAAGCGTAAAGTGCCCTTGAACGCACTCTTGGCAACGCTGGCGTTCTCGCTTCTGTCCTTGTTAACCAGCGTGGTTGCAGCGGATACGGTATACGTGCTGCTCATGTCTGTATCCGGTATTGCGGTCACCTTCACGTGGATGGGGATTGCTCTCTCTCAATTCAACTTCCGCCGTCAATACTTGCGTGAGGGTGGAAAAATAGAAGATTTACAGTTTGTAGCACCGTTTTACCCAGTGATGCCGCTCCTGTGTCTGGCTATTTGCACATTCATTCTTATCTTCCCGGCGTTTGACCCGACACAGCGAATAGGCCTCTTCTACGGAATTGGTGCGCTCGTGCTGTTCTATACCTTCTATTATGTGCGCTATGGACGCAAAAAGGCGCATAAACCGAATCTTCCAACGCAAGGCTAAGTTGTTCTGCTCGATAGAAAAATGCCCCTGCCATGAATGATCTGGTCGGGGGCATTTTTGTGGCGTAAGGATGGTCTTCAGGATATTCCGAACAACTCGGCTAAATACGAATTCACAAACAAGCCGTCAGGGTCAAGCTCAGAGCGAATGGCGAGGAAATCGGGCAAGCGAGGATAGACTTGATGAAGCCTCTCTGTGGTCATACTGTGCATTTTCCCCCAGTGCGGACGTCCGCCATATCGGGCGAAAATTTCCTCCATCCGGGCAAAATACGCTTCGTACGGCATTCCCTTGTACATGTGGACGGCAATGAAGGCACTATCACGCTCATAGGCGGGACTGAGCCAGATGTCGTCCTTTTTCACGTACCGGCATTCAAGCGGAAAATGAACGGCAAAGCGCTCTTGCTCAATCGCCTGACGGAGCTCCCGTATGGCATCACCCATATGCTCGGCAGGAAAGCAGTATTCCATTTCGTAAAAACGCACAAGGCGAGGGGTGGCGAAAAGCTGATGGCTGTAGCCGCTTTCATGGACAGAGGGAACGCTTTGGGCGGACAGCCTGCTGACGCTTTTGGTGAGAGAAGGACGCAATCGGCAGCTCTCGGACAAGAGCCAAAACAACCCATTCTCCACCACCATTTTTTTCAAATAGCTCCATCGCTGATTGCCGCTAGGGGGATCGCTGGTCTCGTTCATAAATTTCACCTGAACGGTGTCCGAATACGGGAAGATAAAAAATTCGAAATGCCGATGCTCGGTTTTGAACGTCTCCAGAGAGGACAGGCACTTCTCGAGAGGCATGCGACGGCTTTGGTAGCGCAGGCGATAGGCTGGGAGGACACGCAGCTTGACGCGCACGATGATGCCCAAGAGACCAAGAGAGACTTGCATGGCTTTGAACAGCTGAGACCGGGCCTGCTCGGATACTTCCAAAACCTCCCCGGATGCGGTCACGACTGTCAGCCCGACGACTTGCGTGGAGATGCTGCCAAAATGAATGCCTGTGCCATGTGTTCCGGTGCTGACAGCCCCTGCAATGGACTGGGCGTTAATGTCTCCGAGGTTTTCTTGTGAGTAGCCCGCTTGATGCAGGAGTTGTCCGAGTGTCTTGAGCTTGGTGCCTGCCCAGACTTCAACGGTATCAGAGGCAGGGTCTACACTGACGATTCCTTGGAGATGATCCAGGGATAGCAAGCAGTCTTCTGTCTGGACGAGACGAGTGAAGGAATGACCGGAGCCGACGACTCGAATCCGTGTACCTGCCTTCTTGCAAGCAAGGACAAGCTGCACGACCTCATCTACGGACTCTGGCATTGCGACTTGCTTCGGCTGGCTTTGTACATTTCCAGTCCAATTGCTCCAGTGATTCGCGTGCTTCTTTACAGTGAGCATAATCCATCCCCCCGATAGGTGGTCACTTCCTCGATGATTTTCCCGCCAGAGATGCAATACAGCCGGGTAAAACGTTCGCAGAGCTCGCCAGCTTTGGCATGGCGAAAAAAGATCGGGTCTCCCAGCTCCAGCGTTTCCATGCCTTGATAGTGGATGGGTGTCTGTACTTCCCCTGCTCCTTCGTTGAGAAACAGCTTTGCTCCCGCTGGCAAGTAAGGCTTGGGGAGTCTGTCACGCCCAGCAGAACCAGAGGCGATGTAGCCTCCGCCGGCACATGTGTAGATATGCGCTGCGGGCTTGCGGATAATCTCGATGGCAAATCCGGCAGCAGGATGAAATCGAAAATCTTGAAAGTAGTCAAAAAGCCCGGGCGAAAAAAATCCGGAGCCTGCTGTAACCTCTGTAACGGCGTCTTCTTTCCCGGTCAAGTGCAAGCTGCCCGTTCCTCCACCGTTTACGAAGCGGAGAGATATGCCTAGCTCGCGAATGGCATGCACCAGTGTGGCACGTCGAGCAGCCACTTCTTTCACGGAATATTGCTTGAGAAGACGAATGATGCTGTTTTTCAGGAATTGACGAGGGTATCGATCACCTACGCCAGCAATTTGAGCTTCGTACCCCATGACACCATCCAGGTAGAGATGATCGGAGGAAGCAACGCGCTGGGCAAGGGAGAGGGACGCCTCGAGAGAGCGAAGTGGCGAGCGCCAGACGCCAAAATGCAGCCCCAACACATCAGACGACATGTCGATATCGAGACAGACCGGCAGTCTGGTTCCCGTTTCCCGGGCGATTTGTTCGAGCTGTTCGACATGAGGGAGAGAGTCGATCATCAATGTAATGGAGCGTCCGTTCTTAATTTCAGAGGCGATTGACAAAAGCCAGCTTTTTTCCCAGAGCGGATAGCCAAGCAGCAGGTCATCGAAGCCTGCCTCGCACAGGTGAAGCACCTCAGGAGCGGAATAGCACATGAGACCACGAAAGCCATCGTCCAACTGCAATACATGTTTGAGAATGGCAACGCTTCGGATCGATTTGCTCGCGATTCGAACGGGTTTTCCATTGCGTTGCAGACTGATTTGCTCCGCATTTTCCTCCAGCAGATCTAGGTCGACGAAAGCGAACGGCTTGGGAACACCGGCAAAGGCAGACTGATAATAGCGATAATCCCGCATGTACAGGCCCCATCCTTTTTTGGACTGGATTTGAATGAAAAGAAGAACTGTAGATATTTCTTAAAATTCTATCTATTCTATCCATTTCTGTTTGATTCCTTCCTGACAAAGAGGGTCATGAACGGAAATAACGAATGTTCGCTTTTTAATATTCGTGTTTTGATGTGTTTACAGATTGTAAAGGCATGTTTACGATAAAAATAACTTTAAAAGACGAATAAATGGGCTGTCTTCGGTTGACTTGATTCACCTTATAAGCTACTATACATATTGTTGTGAAGAACAACACAGGCTTGACGAATGAAATAGTGATTTGTATTCGTATATCCTCAGAAATATGGTTTGAGGGTCTCTACAGGGAACCGTAAATTCCCGGCTACGAATAGGGCAGTTTTGGTATACCCTATTCGTCGGCCGGGAATTTTTTGCATTTTTTCGGGGAGGGAACGACATGAATAAGTTTGATGTAATCGTTGTAGGAGCAGGACCAGCAGGGATTTTTACATGCTACGAGGTAATGCGCAAAGCACCGAATGCCAAGGTGCTGTTGATTGATAAAGGGCATGACATCTATAGCAGACGCTGTCCGATCTTGGAAGAAAAGATCAAGCTCTGCCCGCCGCCAGCAGGAAAAAAAGATTTCGCAGGCTGTTTGCCGGCCTGTTCGATTACCAGTGGTTTTGGTGGAGCAGGCGCCTATAGCGATGGGAAATTTAACATCACCACCGAATTTGGCGGTTGGATGACAGACTATCTCAGCCCTTCCACTGTACTTGGGCTGATTAAATACGTAGATGAAATCAATTTGGAGCATGGGGCAACCCAATCGATTACGGACCCGACCACAGAGACGATCAAGAGCATCGAGCAGCGCGGTTATGCAGCAGGACTCAAGCTGTTGCGAGCGCAGGTGCGTCACTTGGGAACGGAGCAAAACCTGGAGATTCTCCAGTCGATCTTCGAGCATTTGAAAAAGCATATCGACATGATGTTCAAGACAGAGGTCGCGGACATCATTACGGTGAAAGAAGCAGACGGACATCAGGTAAGAGGTGTCGTCTTGAAAAACGGACAAGAGTATGAAGCTGATTACGTGGTAATCGGACCAGGCCGGGACGGCTCCGCATGGTTGACGGATATTCTGAAAAAGCGCCGCCTGAAAATGTACAACAATCAAGTCGACGTAGGCGTACGTGTGGAGACGTCCGATGTCGTCATGCGCGAAATCAATGAGCACCTGTACGAAGGAAAATTCATTTTCAATACATCTGTCGGAACGCGTGTACGGACGTTCTGCAGTAATCCATCAGGCCACGTGGTCGTAGAAAACCACAGTGGAGTGATGGCGGCAAACGGGCACTCTTACAAAGACCCGGCGCTGGGCTCGATGAATACGAACTTTGCGCTCTTGGTATCACATACGTTTACAGAGCCGTTTGACAAGCCGAATGAGTACGCAAGAGAAATTTGCAAGCGAGCGAATGATCTGTCAAGCGGTGGGGTCATCGTGCAGAAGTACGGCGATATTTTGCGTGGTCGCCGTTCTACTGAGTCGCGTATTAAGGAAGGCTTCTTGGAGCCTACTTTGAAGGAAGCGGTACCGGGTGACCTGGGACTCGTGTTGCCTTACAACACGATGAAAAGTTTGATCGAGATGGTGGAGGCACTGGACAAGGTAACACCGGGGATCGCCTCCGAACACACGTTGTTCTACGGAGTGGAAGCGAAATTCTACTCAGCTCGTCCAAAACTGACTGAGGAATTCGAAACAGAAATCAAGGGATTGTTCTGTGGCGGGGATGGTGCAGGAATTACGCGTGGTCTGGCTCAGGCCGGAGCTGCTGGGGTCTGGATGGCTCGCAATATCGCGAAGCGCATGCAATAACGAATAGATCTTATCAAATAGGCTTCTTGCCGGGCACGCTTGTGCTTGGTGGGAGCCTTTTTTCATGAGGAAGCAGTATCGGGAAAGTAATGATCTCGATATGTCACGAGGAATTAGGCAGAAGCGTATTGTATAGAAGGGCCAATAATCAAACCACGACCTTTTGTTGGCAGGGAGGTATCTATGTTTTTTTGTGATGATGACGATACCGCTGTAATTGCACTTTGGATTATTTCCATTGGTTTTGTCATACTCGCCATTGATAAAACAACCAGATTAAGTCAAAAGCCTGCCTGCGACAATGAAAAGTTGATACAGCCCCTCATTCAATTAAACAAGCAAGTCAATGGGAAGAACAAAAATGGCAATGACGACGATGAAGATAAGCAATTCAAACGAATTGAAGAGCAAATTGCCCAATTACGCGACAGTGTTCAAGATATAAAGAAGAATTTACAGGAGAAGCCATGCAAAAACGGAGGGAAGAAGGATGATCGACAAAAATCTGGCGAATGAGCTGGTAGCGGTAGGCGGGTGGATCGCAGTTCTGGGTGCCTTCCTCGCTGCTATAGGCTCGACTGGACAGGTAGAACCGGACCAGGATACTTCTTCTACAGGGAAAGAGGCAAATGACAAAGAATCAAGTGATTTGAAAAAACAAATGCTGCAACAGAAAAAACAATTGCAAAAGCAACAGATACAGCTTGAGCTGATTCAATTGGAGCAAGAGCTCAACACCATCATCGATAGCACAAGGAAAAATGGCTAACAAAAAATGACTTCACCAAACTGCTTTTGGGCGAAGTCATTTTTTACTTGTTACGACGGCTGCAAATTATCGTTCATTTTTTTCAATACGCGGTTAAAAATAGCAAGTTCTGCTTCGTCAAGGCCGCGGAGTGCCTGTTCCTCTTGCTCTTTGGCAGCCTCCAGCCATTCCGGGAACCGTTCGATTGCTTGTGGAGACAAGGACACATAGCGCTCACGCTTGTCATCACCCTCTGAGCGAATGATCCAGCCCATCTCTTCCAATCGAGTGAGAGTCCGGGTAATCGTCGGCGCTTCCACATTCAGGTAATTGCTCAATTGAACCTGGGTGAGCGATTCACGATAATGCAAGCAAAGGATAATACCCCATTGCGAGCTGTATAATCCCATGGGAGCCATAGACCCATTGAGTGATTTACTGAATATTCTTGCGGTTTGGCTAATTCGATGACCATAATAATGCATGAGTATATACCTCCAGGAAAGCTGGTCCGATATATCGTAAGCTTTATTGCTTAAGTAAATATGTACAATAACATACTAGCAGTTTCGGACATATAAGTAAACGTTTATTCGATGGCGAAATAATGGATTTTCTGACACAAATAGAATCAGGCGAGTGTCATGGAAGAAGACGCTCGCCTGGGTGGAAAATACGGCGGTACAGTGCATTAATCTGCGGACAAGATACTCAGTGGCCCTTTTTCATTGATGATCGGCTCCAGTTCATAGACCGAAATGGGGAACATGGGGAAACCGACGTAGTAAGGAGTAATTTCGTACAACTGGAAGTAAATGACCAGTGCTTTATCGGCGAGATAATAATCTTGATCGGGCTTAATCGAAGTAAAGCCATTAAGAGTGGGGATGTTTCTTTCTTTGATTTGACGCTGGATGTTTTCGGAAATTACCTTGACGTAATCGCTTCCTGGCTTGAATAATTCACGCAGCGTATACAGCTTGCCTGTTTGGATATCTGCGGTGATCGACCCGAGGAAGGTCATGCCGTGTGCCATTTGCGGTGTGTAGGCGTAGTTGCTCAACACGACGCTGAAAATACCGCGTTCGTTTGTCTTGATTTCGTAGCTTCCTTGCATTTCTGTATTTCCCGGTACCTGGACCCGTTGTTGCTCATGAATTAAGCCTTGAACCGTTTGATAAATCGCCCGGTTGATATCTTTTTCCGCTTGCTGGTTGGCTAGGCCTGCCAATTGGGGATAGTAAATCGTGGTGTTCGGACGGCTGATCGTACGTGTCAGCACAGTAGCTGGCAATTGATTGAGTTCCACTTTTTTCCGTTTGCCTCCTGTACGTGTGAGTTGTGTAATAGCCTATTCGAAATTGTTTTTGGCTGTTCTCACTTTTTTCACAAATTTGGCAAAGGTTTGGCTATATAATGGGGAAAGAATCCGATACATAAGTAATAAGGAAAAGGGGGGCAATTATGATTCAATTGATTCGCAATACCTTGACTGACAAAGAAGGCTTTATGATTTTCATCCTATGGAATCATTTGTGGATGGCGGGACTCATTGCCTACCAAGTGGATGTGAACTTCTGGAAAGTGACGTCCTTGGGATTGCTGGTCACTTTAATTGTTTCGCCGTATTATTTCATTCGCAAAGATAGTCTTGTGATTCGTTATCTGGTAGCAATTGGACTCATGTTCTATGCGATTTCATTCGATCACTTTACCGATTACCAAGAGATCACCTTCCTCGCTTTTATCGTCATGGGCTTTTTGGCAGCCTATTTGGATTGGAAGCTGGTCGTAACAGCGGGAATTACCCAAATCATTGTCACGGTTATCGGGTTCTACACAGGAACCTACCAGATCTTCGATGGTGATTTTTCGGAGCTCAATTTGCTTATGCGTATTGTCACGCTTCTCATGATGATGGGAGCCGTCACGTATCTGTGTCTCGCCGGACAAGCCTCCCTGCAAAAAGCGCACGACGCAAGGCAGGAAGCGGAAGAGAAGGAGCGCCGTTTGGGAGAAATGCTTTTGAACATCCAGCAAATGACCGAGCAGCTGGATCGTACCAGCGATCATGTGCATGAGCATGCGGAAGGTACAAAGCGCAATACCGATGAAATGATGGTAGCCTTCAAGGAAGTCGCCGTCGGTATGGAATCGCAGGCGAATTCTACGGTGAAGATCGAAGAAGAGGTTCAATCTATCGATCAGGAAATCGAGGCGGTCACAACACAGACCAACGCAATGAAAACTGAATCGCAACAAAATAACCGTCGCCTGACAGAAAGTGTTCAGATGATGAACGAGCTGTCCTCGCAGATGGAGCAAATTGTACAGGCAGTCAATGTGGCAGCTTCTACGATTCACCAGCTCAATCGACAGGCGAATCGCGTAGAGGAAATTGTCGGCGCTATTAATCAGATCGCGACACAAACGAATCTCTTGGCACTGAATGCGGCGATTGAATCGGCGCGTGCAGGCGAGCATGGTCGGGGATTTGCTGTTGTAGCGGATGAGGTACGCAAGCTGGCAGAACAAAGCGCGACAGCTACGCAGGAAATTACCGACATTCTCAAGTCACTCCACCAGGAAAGTGAGAATGCGGTGCAGCATATGAGCAATGGGGAAGTGTCTGTTGCAAAAGGCCAAGAGCTGGCCGTAAAAACAGTGGCCTCCATCGAAGCCGTGCGTGCCGGGATGATGGCCTTCCTGGAAGCTGCTGATCAAGTAAGCTCCAGCATGGACCGGGTAAAAGTGCGTTCCGGCGAAGTTGCCATCGAGATGTCGACCATTACAGCGGTAACCGAGGAATCGGTAGCCAACCTAGAAGAGCTGTTTGCGACAGCAGAAAACCAGCATCAAAAAGTGCGTGAGATTACGGAAGAGCTGGGCGAGTTGAATACGTTGTCTCATCGCCTCCAGCAAACCTTTCACGTAAATTAGAGGCTGTGCTTCTCGCCAAGTTAAACGGTGCTGAAAAGACGACTTTTTAAACTTCGATTCACTTTTAGAAGTGTTTGGAATTGAGAAAAAAGAATTGCATTTTTGAACCGTTCTGCTAGAATGAATTCCATTGTAACTGAATATATTCACCTACCTTATCAAGAGCGGCGGAGGGACTGGCCCGATGATGCCCGGCAACCACTGATCATGTCTATGCATGAACAGAAAGGTGCCAATTCCTGCAAAACCTGTACCATGGTTTTGACAGATGAGGAAGAGAACGGCTACGTACGCAAACTCTTCCTCCGGGAAGAGTTTTTTTGTGTATTTGTAAATGGGGAGGAGGAATAAACGAACGATAAATTAATTTTATAAGATAATATTCGTAAATAGTATTGAAAAAATAGGTAAAAAGCCGTACATTACCTAATAGGATAAAGAAAAACGTAAAGTTCGGATAGGGAGAGATACATCATGAAGAAGTTATTGCTGGCATTAACGACATTCGCAGTATTGGCAACAGGCTGCTCGACTGGAACCAGCGCACCTGCAGATCAGCCAGGAGGACAAGCAGCAGGACAAGAGGGCGCGGCCAAAAAGCGAATTGCCTTGATTTTGCCCGAGAAAATCGGTGTGAATCCGTTCTTCCAACAAATGGATGAAGGGGCGAAGAAAGCCGCACAAGAGCTGGGCGCAGAAGTGAAAACGATCGAATCTACGGACCATGGAGCGATTGAAGAAAATCTGCGTGTAGCTGTTGCAGAAAATTATGATTTGATCATCACTTCTTCCTTTACATCAGAGGATGCATTGAAAAAAGTAGCTACCGAAAATCCTGACCGTAATTTTGCGATTATTGATACCGTAGTAGATTTGCCAAACGTACGCAGTGTTACTTTCCGCGAGCAGGAAGCGGCTTACCTGGTGGGAGCAGCAGCAGGCTTGGCAACGAAAACGAACAAAGTAGGTATGGTTGTCGCTCTTGATATTCCGCAGTTGAAAAAATGGACAGTTGGCTTCGGAGAGGGCTTGAAAGCGACGAATCCAAAAGCAGAGCTGATGGTCAATTATGTAGGAAGCTTCACTGACCCGGCAAAAGCGAAGGAGTTGGCTTTGCTCCAAGCTTCCAAAGGCGCTGACTTCATTAACGGTGCAGCAGCAGTAGGCGATCTCGGCGTTTTCGAAGCAGCGAAGGAAAAAGGCTTCTTCACAGCAGGTCAGGACGTTGACCGTACCACGATTGACCCAGAGCATATTGTTCTGTCCCAATTGAAAGGGACTGACGCGGCAGCTTATGAAACCGTGAAGACCTTTGTAGAAGGAACGTTCAAACCAGGTGTTGTGGCGTACGGCTTGAAGGAAAAAGGTGTTGGCGTAACCTATGTCACGCACGAAAGCAAAACGCCGCTGAACGCGTTTATTGGACAAGAAGTCGTGGATAAAGTGAAAGCGATCAGCGATGAGATCGTAGCGGGAACTCGCCAAGTACCAGATAAATTCTAAACACGCACGTCAAAATGCTTGTGCACAGTGATGGATGTGACCGACTACGGCTGTGTAGTCGGTCTTCCATTTTCATAAAAGGACGTACAGAAATGAGGGAGTGGGAATGACCGAACGCTTGGAAATGAGGGCCATGACCAAGAAGTACGGAGATTTTACCGCCAACGACAAGGTGTCGTTCTCACTGGCAGCAGGAGAAGTCCACGCGATTGTCGGGGAAAATGGGGCGGGCAAAACGACACTGATGCGGATGCTGTACGGGATGGAGCAGCCGACGTCGGGAGAGATCGTGTTAAACGGCAAGCCAGTTGTTTTTCGCGGACCAGAGGACGCGATTCGAAATGGAATCGGGATGGTTCACCAGCACTTTATGCTCTTCGGAGAATTCAGTGTGGCTGAAAATATCGTGATCGGATATGAGCCGAGGCAAGCGGGTTTTTTCAAAAGAAAGGATGCGGAGGACAAGGTGCGGGCGCTGAGTGAGCAGTATCGCATTCCGATTCAACCGCAGACCAAGGTAGCGAATTGCTCGATTGGGGAACAGCAACGGGTCGAAATTCTGAAGGTCCTGTATCAGGGAGCGGATATTATCGTGTTGGACGAGCCGACCGCTGTCCTTACCCCGCTGGAGGTACGCGACCTGCTGCAAACGATTCGAAACCTGGCAGAGAGCGGCAAGAGCGTCATTTTGATTACACATAAGTTGCAGGAAGTCATGGAGGTAGCCGATCGTATTACGGTATTGCGCGGGGGCAAAGTGACGGGAACGGTTTCGCGGAATGAGACAAATGCGGACGATTTAGCCAGATTGATGGTTGGACGTGAATTGCAGGAGCTAGCTGAGCGAGTTCCTCTGGATAAAGGTCCCTTGTTGCAGGTGGAGAATCTCACCGTTCGAGAAAAGCAGACACTGCTCGATCAAGTCAGCTTTACCGTACATCACGGAGAAATCGTAGGAATCGCTGGTGTTTCCGGGAATGGCCAATCCGAGCTGCTGCAAGCGATCAGTGGCTTGCGAGCGGCACAGGAGGGCACGGTGCGATTAGGCGGCAAGGACGTGACGAACAAATCAGTAGCCACCATTCGGGATGTCGGCTTGGCGCATATTCCGGAGGATCGCTACCTGTGGGGAGCGGCCACACTCTCAAGCGTCGAGGAAAATGCGTTGATGGGCTATCAGCGAAAGCCTGTTTACAACCGCCGCGGTGTCGTTTTGCGGGAGAAATTCCGTCAAGTCGTAAAAGGCTGGGTTGAGAAGTTTTCCATCAAGACGGGCTCCCGACAATTGCAGGAGCTGGCAGGAAATCTGTCAGGTGGAAACTTGCAAAAGCTGATCGTAGCAAGGGAGTTGGGACATGAAACCCCGTTTTTGATTGCGGCTGAGCCTACACGAGGGGTGGATATCGGTGCCATGGAGTACATCCATCAGGCGCTGATCGAAAAACGCAATCAGGGAGACGCGATCTTGCTCGTCTCCTCCGAGCTGTCCGAAATTCTCGCCTTGTCTGACAGGATTTTGGTCATGTATAAAGGGCGAATCGCTGGAGAGCTTTCACGCCTGGAGGCAACCGAAGAAAAAATCAGCGTGATCATGGCGGGAGGAAGCATTCATGGCAGCAATCAAAGAGCTATCTAAGTCATTGGTGCAGCCGATCTTGGCTGTCGTTATCGGTTTGTTGACCGGGGCGCTGGTCATTGCTGCGGTTGGCGAATCGATCTTGGGCACCTACCAGGAAATGTGGAAAGGGGCCTTTGGCAGTTTTTATTTCTTTACGTCTACATTAGCGAGAGCCACGCCTATCATGCTGATTGCCTTGGGTCTTTCCCTTGCATTTCGGGCAGGGGTATTCAACCTGGGGGCGGAAGGGCAAATGGTGCTGGGTGCCGTCAGTGCTGCGCTAGTCGCGATCTATTTGCCAGCACCGGGAATGGTCAAAATTTTGGCGGGTATTTTCGCGGGAATGGCGGTTGGCGGGTTCTGGGCGTTGTTGCCAGGTTTTATGGAAGCGCGCTTTCGCATTCCATTGCTCATCTCTACGTTGCTTTTCAACTACATCGCGGTATTGTTTGCGAGCTATCTCGTGACAGAGCCATTCCGGGATCGCACGGGCTCTGCGGCACTTGCACAGACTGTCATGCTGGAGAAAAGCGCGTGGCTTCCGAAGCTGTTTGCCGGGATGAGCGTACATGCAGGTTTTTTGTTTGCGATCGTTGCAGCGCTGCTCTTGTTCTGGGTCCTTCGTTTTACGCCTTTTGGCTATGAAGTGAAGATGCTGGGTCAAAACTCGCTGTTTGCTCAATACGGAGGAATTAATCGCATTCGGGTGATGCTGACCGGGATGTTTGCCAGTGGTGGATTGGCTGGCTTGGCGGGAACCGTCGAGGTAATGGGGGCGCACTATCGTTTTGTGGACGGGGCACTGACTGTACCGGGCTTCGCCTGGACGGGCCTGATGGCAGCTCTGCTTGCGAACTCGCACCCGCTTGGCATCATTGTGACTTCGATCCTGCTTGCTGCTTTTCAGACAGGAGCCATGGGTGTAGAGCGCAATACGGATGTGCCGCTGGAGCTGGCAAGTGTGATACAAGCCGTATTGATATTGTTCATCTCCGCCAAGTTCAGCTACGACTGGTGGAAAAAGCGGAAGGCAAAAGGAGGGGAATCGCATGGAGCTCTTTGATTGGTCCCTCCTCAGTTCTACCATTCGGATGGTCACGCCGATCTTGTTGGCAGCTTTGGGTGGAGCGCTCTGCGCACGTGTTGGAATCTTTAATGTTGGCTTGGAGGGATTGGTACTGGTCGGTGCCTTTTCTGCGATTGTCGGCAATCATTTTACCGGGAATCTCTTTCTGGCCGTCTTGATTGCAGCACTGGTCAGCATTGTCTTTTCACTCTTATTCGCATACATGACGATCAAGCTTAGGGCGAATGAAATCGTTGTCGGTGTGGCGATTAACTTTCTGGCGCTCGGGTTGACGACATTTGCACTGCGGGCGGTCTTCGGTGTCAAAGGCGCGTTTTACGATAAGGATATGGCTGGCTTGCCCACCGTCGAGATTCCTTTCATTCACGATATTCCGGTCATCGGAGGCATTGTCTCTGGTCATTCGCCGCTCGTGTACTTTGCGTTTTTGGCTGCGATTCTGTTGTATGTGTTCTTTTATCGGACGGTTACAGGCTTCCGCGTCCTCGCAGTTGGTCTGAATCCCGTTGCGGCACGTAGTCTCGGCCTGAAAGTGACGGCGCTTCAAGTGCTGGCGATTGTAATGAGTGGCGCATTGTGCGGGATTGCAGGGGCACAGCTCTCACTGGGGCAAGTCACGATGTTTACAGAAGGTATGACGGCTGGTCGAGGCTTTATCGCATTGGTAGCGATGATGATGGGGCAGTCGCATCCACTCGGTATTTTGGCTTCGAGTCTTTTGTTCGGGGTGATGGATGCCCTCAGTATTCGTTTGCAGGGCTTTTCGCTTCCGACGCAATTTACGGCGATGCTGCCATACGTGCTGACAATTGCGGCGATGTTCTTCTTGAAGAACAAGAGTCAGATCGGTAACGACAATCAGCAGAGCACCCGTTAAACACAGGCTATATAGACAGCAAAGACAGGGGGAAATGCGATATGAACAAGGCAGATCGGATCAAAAGAATGAAAGTACCAGCTCCGGTGGGACCGGGACTCGCCAGACGACTTCCGCCAGGACAAATCCTGACAGAGCGCTTTCCCATTTTGCATGAGGGAGACGTGCCGGTGTATGACATGAACGAATGGACGCTGCGCGTTTTTGGAGAGGTAGACCGGGAAGTGACGCTCTCCTACGAAGAGATCATGGCGATGCCGCAGGTGACAGTGACGAGCGACATTCACTGCGTGACGCGCTGGTCCCGTTTTGACAATTCGTTTACAGGTGTGCGTTTTCGTGATTTTCTACAGGCGATTGGCGTGACTCCGCAGGCGAACTTCGTCATGCTGCATGGTGATCACGACTATACCGCCAATGTGCCGCTCGCTGATCTGGAGCGTGATGATGTGCTGCTGGCTCACTCTTTTGATGGAGAGCGACTAACGGACAAGCACGGCTGGCCGCTTCGCCTGGTTGTTCCTCATCTGTATTTCTGGAAAAGCGTGAAGTGGATCAGAGGAATTGAATTTATGACGGAAAACAAGCCCGGCTTCTGGGAGCAAAATGGTTTTCACTTGATCGCAGACCCGTTCCGCGAAGAGCGGTTCTCCGGTGAAGCGTTGCCGATCCCAGAGGATGAGTGGGAGAAAAAGGAGTTCGATTGAGATGTTGACGAATCTAAAGGTAGATCCAGAACAACTGCCAAAGCGCGTCATCGTATGCGGTGATCCAAAACGTGCAGCCTTGATTGCATCGAAACTCGACAATCAGCGTCAAATCGGGGAAAACCGCGAATATCACAGCTATGCGGGTACGTGGAAAGGCGTCGAGGTAGCGGTAGTGAGCCATGGGGTAGGCGCACCGGGAGCAGCCGTATGCTTCGAGGAGCTGGCGAAGGGCGGCGTGCAGGTCATCATTCGTGTAGGAACTGCCGGGTCATACCAAAAAGAAATCGAGACAGGCAGCCTCGTCATCAGCTCCGCAGCGGTTCGCCAAGACGGCTTGACCAGTCAGTTGGTTCCGGCGGGCTTCCCGGCTGTTGCCAATCGCCATGTCGTGGACGCGCTCGTACAAGCAGCGGGAGCAAACGCATCAGACTTGAAGGTATTCGAAGGAATCACACTGACACTCGATGTCTTCTACAGTGGCGTGCTGGAATTCCCCCACAAGCTGTACCAAAAAGCTGGCGTTTTGGCAGTCGAAATGGAAAACACCGCGCTCTTCGTGATTGCGGCTCTCCGCGGTATGAAGGCAGGCTCTATTTTAGCAATCGACGGATATGCAGATGCAGACTTGCTCGAATCGTATAACCCGCACACCGATGTGATGGCACAAGCCATTGAAGCAGAAGCATTGATCGCATTGGATGCAGTCCTTGCTGTTTCCCGGTAACAATAGGTAAGCCCAGGACTTTTCAGAGATCCTGGGCTTTTTTGTAATAGCGGTTAAGTTTTAAAAGGTTTTAAAAGGCATCGATAAACCAACAAAGCTAGCGGGAAGAAAAAGCACAGAGCTCGTAGACCTTGACAACGCCAACCCAGTCGGAACTGCAAAAAGGGGACCCGCTTGTCGAACACTTCTTCCTCGAGAAACTTCCGCCCGTAGGGTGGCTTTGGCTCGACGGTCCCCTTTTTGCAGTGGAGACGGCCAGTGAATCCCCCCTGCTGGCGTGTCAGAGTCGAAGAGAACTGTGCTTTTTCTTCTCCTCCACAATGTTGACTCAAACCAAAGCGACTATTCCTCGTTAAACCGATCCAGCATCGAGATCGTATCAATCAAATGATTGTTAAAAATCTGTCTCGCCACACTCAACAGCTCAATAATCATCGGATCACGCAGCGAGTAAGTGACTTTGTTTCCGTCCTTTGTTCCGTACACGATATTGTTGTTCCGCAAAATGGCGAGCTGTTGGGAAACAGCGGAGCCTTCACTCCCGATGAGTGTCTGAAGCTCGTTTACATTCTTATCTCCTTCCACCAGCAACTCCAGAATCCGAATCCGCAGGGGATGACCCAACGCCTTGAAAAAATTCGCTTTAAATTGCTGTAGTTCCAAATTCAATGATAGGTTCCTCCGATCGTAACATCATGTGGAAGTTTCAGTAGGAGCGGACAGGCGCGTGCATTCGCGAAAGGCAAAATGCTTGCATCCGAGGCACTTCCCAGTGTCAAGTAGACTAAGGGCATACGCTATCGCGTCCCCAGTATGAGTAAAAAAGTGAGCTTCGCCTACGAGGCCATATAGTCCCGTACGCTGCAAGATTTTCTTGGGGCCAGATTGGATTCCTGAAATAAGGACTGTTGTTCCTTGGTCCATACATTGTTTCACAATCCTGGACAAATTCGCTTCCCCAGTCATGTCCATCAGAGGGACTTTTCCCATCCGCAGCAGCAACACCTTTGGTTGTCGCTGAAGGGTTTGCGTGAGGGAGCTTTCAAACAAGTCGGCATCCCCGAAAAAGAGTGGGCCCTCAATCGTGAAAATGCTGATTTGCGGGCAATCATGCTCCTCGGTCACCATATGCGGCATGACTTTGTCGTGGTTGGACGAGGGATCAGGCAGTACCTGAGCTACCCGCAAGCTATCGCGCGTTCGTTTGACAAACAACAGGATAGATAGCACCAATCCCACTTCAATAGCAACGGTTAAATTGGTGAAAACGGTCAAAAGGAAGGTGAGCACCAGTACAAGAGAATCGCTCGTCTTTACTTTGAACATGTGGGCAAATTCCTTGCGCTCACTCATATTCCAGGCAACCAGCATCAAGATCGGCGCCATACTCGCCAACGGAATATGCGAAGCATAAGGGGCGAACAGCACGAGGATGAGCAAAACGACCAGACCATGAATGATGCCAGACATGGGGGAGGTTGCTCCGGTTCGAATGTTGGTGGCTGTTCTCGCAATCGCGCCAGTAGCAGGAATTCCCCCGAATAACGGAGTCACGATATTGGCAATCCCTTGGCCGATTAATTCACGGTTGCTGTTGTGGCGACTGCGTGTCATCCCATCGGCGACGACGGCAGATAATAAAGACTCTATCGCTCCTAGTATAGCAATGATCAGGGCTGGACTCAGTAACTTTTGGACACGTTCCCATGTGATTTCAGGAAAATGAAAGCCGGGTAATGCACTTGGTATCTCTCCAAAGGTGGAGCCAATCGTCGCTACCTTCCCTTCCAAAAAGAGGACGGAAACGACACTGGAGACTACGAGACCAACGAGAGAGGCCGGTATGCTACGGATGAATCGGGGAGTCACCAAAATAAGGGCGAGACTCAAAATAGCAATGGCTACGCTGTATAGATTAATCGTGTTCAGATGAAGGACGATTTCCCTCATGTTGGACAGAAAATCTTCATGTCTCTGCAACTGCTCCAGGCCGAGAAAGTTGGCAATTTGACCGGAGAAAATGATAACGGCAATCCCCGAAGTAAATCCGATGATGACGGGGCGCGGAATGAATTTGATCAGCCCTCCCAGCCGTAGAACCCCCATGAGAACAAGGAGAATCCCTGCCATGAATCCAGCGAGGAGCAAGTCTGCATAACCGTATTGCATGACGATTGCAAATAATATCGGGATAAAAGCACCAGTAGGTCCACCGATTTGATAGCGGGAACCGCCAAATAGAGAAATCAAAATCCCGGCGATAATGGTCGTGTAAATTCCGTACTCAGGCTTTACTCCGGAGGCGATAGCAAATGCCATCCCCAATGGTATCGCGATAATACCGACGATTACTCCTGATACACAGTCTTTTCGAAAGGAAACAAGATTGTAGCCTTCGAATCTTGGTGCCCACTTCATGATTGCAACCCTTCTTTTCGTATTTTCGAATATTTGATTATTTGAATATAGATGGATCATACATCCGCTCTTCCATTCCGTCAATTCCAATCCTTACATGAACTTTTCCGTTTATTAATAATTGCTTCAAGATTCCTTAACGCTCGTACAGTACCATTCAAAGTAACAAGTGAACACATCCCTTCGGTTGGAGCCATGGAGAAACCCCCGACAGCCTTTCCAAGCACTTTCATCGAGAGTTCTTTGGCATTGTCATGTCGTAGGGTTTTTTGTCTTGGGCATAAGGAGGCGTAAGCGAGTGAACCAGGAACAGTTTCGTGCAAGACTGGCAAAGTACAAGCTAATCGCTTCCGTAAAAGAAGCGAAGCACCTGGAAAAAGCGGCAGAGGCAAATTTGAGTGCTGCGGTACTCTCGATTGGCAACATTGGTGTGATCAAAGGCTACGTGGATTATTTTAAGTCGAAAAATATCCCTGTATTTCTTCATTTGGAGCGGATTGGCGGAATCAGTCATGACCGGGAAGGCATCGCATTTCTCGCGCATTACGTCAAGCCAGACGGGATCGTCACTACGCGCAACACCCTGGTCAAGCTGGCGAAAAAGCAAGGCCTGCTGACGATTCAGCGTTTGTTTTTGGTGGATAGCGACTCGATTAAATCAGGCCTAACTTCCCTGCAAGATACACAGCCTGACGCTGTTGAGCTGATGCCAGGTTTGCTGCCGGAGTTTATCGAAGAATTTCGAAGTGTGATCGATACCCCGATCATTTCTGGTGGGCTGATTCGCAAGCAAGAACAGATGGAGGAAGTATTAAAGCATGGAGCGACAGCTGTTTCAGTCGGAAATCCGCTGCTGTGGAAGGAGTGTAAGAACCTTGATTCAAGCGTTGTTATTTGATTTGGACGGGACCTTGCTGGACAGTCGGGATGCGGTCGTGGATGCCGTTGCTTTTACGGCTGAGCAGTATGCACCGGGACATTTTAGCAGAGAAGAGCTTCTCGCGCGTTTTGGTGAATCGTTTGATGATTTTTTGGCGGCAGTTGCTACAGCAGCAGGCGTCCCTGACAAAAAGGAAGTGCTACAAAGATACTTCGCCTATGTACGGGAGCATCATGAAGAACACGTCAAACTGTTTCCGTTTGTTCGCGAAGGGTTGGAAAAGCTAAAGGCGGCGGGCTTTGCGATGGCGATCGTCACGAACAAGCAACGGGAGTTTACATTGGCTGGTCTGGAGATGGCGGGGATTGAGCATCTGTTTGAGGCCATCGTCACCGTCGATGATGTATCACGAGGCAAGCCGTCGGCTGAGCCTGTACAAAAAGCGCTGGGGGCACTTGGTAAACGTCCCGAGCAAGCCATGATGATCGGCGACAGTCGTTATGACGTACTGGCTGCGGTAGGAGCGGGTGTGCAATCTGTCGTGCTGGAGTGGTACGGACAAGAGAAATGGCCCTACGCTTCTCCGGATTACCGCTACGCCGATTTTGAGACATTTGTTATGGAAATGCTGGCCGCAAAAGCACAAGGAGGGAAATGAAAACAGATGGCACGTGTGGTGTTGGAGCAGGTAACGAAAGCCTTTCAGAATCAAAGCGTGGTCAAAGGATTGGATTTGGTCATTCCAGACGGCTCCTTTACGGTTCTGGTAGGTCCGTCCGGCTGTGGGAAATCAACCACACTCAGGATGATCGCTGGCTTGGAAACAGTGACGGACGGCAAAATCATAATCGGTGATCAAACGGTGAACCAATTGCCACCTGGCAAGCGTGATATTGCGATGGTTTTTCAAAATTACGCCCTCTACCCAACGATGAATGTGTACGACAATATCGCCTATGGATTGAGAAACCGAGGAACGTCGAAAAAGGAATGTCAGGTGCTGGTAGAGGAGATCGCGGAAATCGTCGGGCTATCCGATTATCTCAAGCGCAAGCCATCTCAGCTCTCCGGAGGTCAAAGGCAACGTGTCGCACTCGCGCGGGCCATGGTGAAAAAGCCAAAGGTCTTCCTGATGGACGAACCCCTCTCCAATCTCGATGCGAAGCTGCGAAATCAGATGCGTGTGGAGTTGACGAGCCTGCACAAGCAGCTCGGCAGCACCTTCATCTACGTGACACATGATCAGGTAGAGGCGATGACTATGGGCGATCAGATCGTCGTCATGAATGACGGACACATTATGCAAGTAGCGAGCCCGATGGATTTGTATCAGGAGCCGGAAAATCTGTTTGTTGCCCAATTTATCGGTTCTCCGCCGATGAACATTGTTTCTGCGGAGGGCAAGAGTGAACACGTATGGGGATTCCGCCCGGAAAAAGCAGTGCTGTTGCCTGCTGCTGTCCCAGCCATCACGAGCGAAGAGATGTGGAACACACGCGGTCAGGTCGTATCCAGGGAAATTCTCGGCTCAGACACGCTCCTTCACGTGGAGACGGAAAAAGGCAGGGTCATCGTCAAAGCGGACTCGGAGGTAGCGATGCAGGTCGGCTCCTCGGTCACGGTTACTGTACCGTGGGAATACATCTATGTGTTTGAAAAAGGGAGCGGAAAACGAGTGGGTCGCATGAGTGGACGAGTGCCTGTATCGACACGCGCAGGAGGGGATAGCTGATGCGAAAAGCGGCAACTGTACAGGAGTTGCCGGGTGTAAGCCAGTCGAAAAAAGAAGTGCGTTCACAGGCATTTGCATGGTCTGACCTCGCATCCCGGCTGCGTCCGTACTTGTATCTGGCACCCGCATTGATTTGCTTTGCCCTGTTCTTCTTTTACCCGATTGGCTCGATCATTTATTTGAGCTTTCAGGACTGGTCATTGATCAATCTGGAGCAAATGGAATGGGTAGGCTTGCAAAACTATCAGGACTTGATGAAGGACGGAGATTTTCATCAAGTATTGGGAAATACCGCGGTCTTTACCATTGCGACAGTGGGGGTCGGCTTGACGCTATCTTTCTTGCTTGCCCTATGGCTGAACAAAAAGGCAAAGGTGTACGGCATTATTCAGGCGACTGTTTTCAGTCCTCACATCATTTCGCTGGTATCTGTCTCGATGCTGTGGATGTGGCTGATGGACCCGCAGTTTGGCCTGTTGAACGCAGGACTGGAAGCGGTCGGACTGCCTGCGTATACGTGGCTGACTGACCCGAAAAGCTCCTTGCTGTCACTGATTATCGTCAGCATTTGGAAAGGGGTCGGCTATAACACGCTCATTTTCATCGCAGGCTTGCAAAGCATTCCGGGCGATATATACGAGGCAGCAGCGCTCGATCAATCGCCATGGTGGCGGACGTTGAGACGGATTACGATACCGATGCTGTCACCGACGATTTTCTTTTTGCTCATTATCAATACGATCTCATCCTTCCAAGCGTTCGACACGATTGCCATTATGACACAGGGTGGTCCAATCAATAGTACGAACATGCTTGTCTACTACATTTACGAGCAAGGAATGGACTTCTACAATGGCGGGATTGCTTCGGCTGCCTCTGTCATTTTGCTGATACTGGTAGGGATTTTAACAGCTTTGCATTTCCTGGTGATGTCCAAGCGCGTGCATTATCGCTGATGAACTCATGAGAAAGGAGGAGGAGCATGTATCGAGTGGTTTTGGCTTCACGCAAGACCGTGGAATGGATTGGGCTTTTGGTTGTGGCTTTCCTGTTTGTGTTCCCGTTTCTGTGGATGGCATCGACGGCTTTCAAAACGATGCCAGAGGTCCGGCAATTTCCCCCGACGCTTTTGCCTGAGACGTGGGAGTGGAGCAACTTCGCCCAAGCGTGGGAATCAGGTCCGTTCCTTATGTTTACGTGGAACAGCATTCTGGTTGCAGTAGGGATTTTGATCCTGCAATTTTTGACGGCGGTGCCTGCGGCTTACGCTTTTGCACGCTACAAGTTTCCCGGTCGCAATCTGTTGTTTGGTCTTGTCTTGATTGTCTTGATGATTCCGGGACAAGTCATCTTTTTGCCGATCTACGTGCAATTGAGTGGCTGGGGACTCGTCAACACGCTGTGGTCGCTGATCCTGCCGTACGCAGCCAGTGCTTTCGGAATCTTCCTGCTCAGGCAAGCATTCATGCAGGTGCCCGATGAAGTGATCGAGGCAGCACGTCTGGATAACGCGTCCGAATGGAAAATCATGTGGACGATCATGGTGCCGATGGCGAAGCCAGTGCTGGTCACTTTCGGACTATTCAGCTTTATTTACCACTGGAACGACTATTTCTGGCCGCTGATTATGACCAACAGCGACGAGGTGCGCACCTTGCCGATCGGAATATCCAGCTTGCACATGTCCGACGGCGGAACCTTGTGGAACGTCATGATGGCGGGCAACATGATTCTCATTCTACCGATTCTCGTGATTTTCTTCGTGGCACAACGGCATATTATCAAAGCGTTCATCTATCAATCCAAATAATAAAAGAGAGCTCTTAGGGAGGAAATCAAACCATGTTTTCATTGAAAAAGACTGGAACGATTCTATGTGCATTGACTATCGGTTTGTCAGGAGTTTTGGCTGGTTGCGGATCATCGGGTAAAGATCAGTCTACTAGTACAGGAAGCTCTTCCCAGCCAGCAGCGTCTACAGCATCCAGCGGCCCTGTCCAAATTGATTTCTGGTATGCGTTGGGTGGCGTTCGTGGGAAAACAATTGAGGATATGGTCAAAAAATTCAATGAAACACATAAAGATATTATCGTCAAACCGGCCTACCAAGGTGCGTATCAAGAGAACCACTCCAAAGTACTGGCATCTATGGCAGCAGGCAACAATCCAGATGTCACGATGGTCGAGATCGCTTCGATTGCGGCATTTGCGGATGCAAAAGTTTTGGAAGATTTGACGCCCTACTCCCAAGGGGATGAGAAGAAGTACATTCCAGGTCTCATGAAAAACTCTTATTGGAATGACAAACTGTACGCAGTACCATTTAACCGCTCCACTCCATTGCTGTACATCAACCGCGATATGCTAAAAGAAGCAGGACTTGATTCAAACGGTCCGAAAACATGGGATGAGCTGGTCAGCTTCTCGCAAAAGCTGAGCAAAAAAGAAGGAGACAAAATTACCCGGTACGGCTTCTCAACACCTGTTGATATCTGGTTCTACGAAGCGCTTGTTTTCCAAGGCGGGGGCAACATCCTGAGCGAGAACGGCAAGGAGCTGACGATCAACAACGAAGCAGGAAAAGCACCACTTGAGCTCTGGTCCAAAATGGTGAAGGAAGGCATCATGAAAAACCCTCCAGGAGAGAACTACAATGCGTGGGATGTAGCGGAGCAAGACTTCCTGAATCAAAAAGTGGGCATGATTTTTACCTCGACAGGTTCCTTGACGGAATTGAAGAAAAATGCCAAATTTGACATGGGTGCAGCTTTCTTGCCAGCCAATAAAACGTTTGGTACGCCAACGGGTGGTGCGAATCTCGTGATGCTGGCGAAGTCGACCGATGCAGAGAAAAAAGCAGCGTGGGAGTTCATGAAGTGGATGACCGATACTGAGCAGACAGTTCCGTGGTCCATCGCTTCCGGTTATATGCCTGTTACGACAGAAGCTATCGATTCGGCTGAAATGAAGGCATTCTATGAAAAAGAGCCAAACTTCAAGGTCGCGGTAGATCAGTTGCAATACGGCTATCCTCGTCCGATGGCTCCAGGCTACAAGGAATTGCAGGATGTGATTCAAAAAGAACTGCAGCGTGCGATGCTTGGCCAAGCGACTGTAGATGAAGCGATGCAGGCGGCGACGGAAAAAGGCAGCAAGCTTTTGAAAAAATAACAGAAACGAAATGATAGAGGAGCTGGCGAAATGAACATTTGTATGGCACATCGCGGGTGGTCAGGCAAAGCCCCGGAGAATACAATGACAGCGATTCGACTGGCTTTGGCAGAGCCAGCTATCAAAGCAATGGAAATTGATGTTCAACTGACGCGTGACGGTGTTCCGGTGCTGATTCATGACTTTACGCTGGAACGCACGACCAATGGCCGCGGTCTGGTCATGGACCATTCTTTGGCAGAACTGCGTGAGCTGGATGCAGGGAGCTGGTTTGGCGACAAGTTTGCGGGAGAGCGAATCCCTACACTAGAGGAAGTGCTGATCGCCGTAAAAGGTCGCTGCATGTTAAATATCGAGTTGAAAGCAACAAGTGACATGTACCCGGGTATCGCGGAAAAGGTACTCGCGCTTGTAGAAAAGCATGGAATGAAGCAAGAGGTGTGCCTGACTTCATTTGACCACGATTTGATTCGTCACGTTCGCATGCTCGATCAAGAAGTGCAGACAGGCCTGATTGTATATGGTCGCCCTGTACTCATGCTGGAACAGATGGAGGCGGCAGGTGCTACGATCCTCTCCATGGGTTATCCGTTCCTGAATAGAGAGCTAGCAGTAGCTGCTATTGAAAAAGGTTTCAAAGTCATCGCGTGGACGCTGGATGATCCGAAGCATATCCGCGAAGTTATTTCGTGGCATCCTCAGGTTCAAATTTGCACGAACCATCCTGACCGGATGTGGGAGTTTGTATAAGCACAAGCAGGAAAAAGCCGCCGAGCGACATACAAGGCGGCTTTCCTTTTTTTCTTGTTTGGACTATATCTTGAATTTGCTTACATGAGATTGCAGTTCTTCGGCTATTCTTGCCAAAGAAGTAGCTGATGAACTGACTTCTTCCATAGCTGCCAGCTGTTCTTCTGTGGCGGCCGACACGCTTTGTGTTCCGTCAGCAGAATTCTCCGCTACTTCTTCAATGACAGTGACCAATTCTACCACCTGTTTGGTGCCAAAAGACATTTGCTCGGAATAAGCTTTTACTTCTTGAATTTGGCTTGCCACCTGCGTGACAGCATCCTGGATCTGTTCGAAGGACTTGCCTGCATTGTTAACGACCGTAAGTCCGGTAGCGACCTCTTTGGTGCCCTGTTCCATCGAAAGGACAGCCTGGTTTGATTCGAGCTGAATCGTCGTAATCAACAGTTTGATCTGTTGCGCGGATTGTGCGGACTGCTCAGCCAATTTGCGCACTTCGTCTGCCACAACGGCGAATCCCCGTCCCTGTTCACCAGCTCTCGCCGCTTCAATCGCTGCGTTTAGCGCTAACAGATTTGTTTGTTCAGCTATGGCGGTGATGACTTGTACGATTTGTCCGATTTCCTGTGAGCTGTTTCCTAATCGTTTGACGATATCGGCAATGTTGCCGACCGTGTTCTCAATCGATTGCATTTGGCTGATAACGACCTGAAGGGCCTGATTGCCTTCCACTGCAATTTGGGAAGCCCCCAAAGCTGATTCGGCAGCTTGCTGTGCATTCGTGGCAACTTGCTGAGCCCCTGTCGATACGCCTTGAATTGCGGTGACACTTTCCTCTACACTCTTCACTTGTTTTTCCGCACCGTAAGCTACTTCCTGAATCGTTATGGCGATTTGCTCGGTAGCCTTGCTCGTATGGTCGGCGTTGACCGACAATTCTTCTGCGGAAGAAGCCAGATCTGAAGCTGTATCATTTACTTGTTGAATAATCGTTCGCAGGTTGAGCACCATTGTGTTTACTGATTGGGATAGCTGTCCAACCTCATCCTTGGTTCGAATTTGCAGGGGTTGTACAGTCAATTCACCCTCGGAAATGCGGTTAGCCACGGAGGCAACTGCCGCAATAGGGCGTGAGATTTGTCGGGAAACAGCGTATGCGATTGCGGTCACGACAGCGACAACAACGATGACAATGATCCTAACCATGGTAGTAACGGATGAAACCGCAGACGTTATGGACTCGACAGGGATATGCAGATACAATCCAAAGTTGGTCTTGGGAATGGGGGAGTAGGTGACAACGTATTCCTTGCCGTTGTCCGAGTAGCTGTATGAGCCCTTTTCCGTTTTTCCTGATTTAAGGATTTCCATTAATGGTTGCGGCAGAGCGGATTCCTCAAGGGGTTTTCCGATCAGATCCTGGGTAGGATGGTACTGAATTTGATCCTTGTTATCAACGAGAATCGGATAACCATCGTTGCCTACTTTCAAATCTTTGAGAAAGGTAGCTGTGAAGTCATCTACATTGACGAGCCCGGTCAAGACACCGAGCTTCTCATTGTTTTTCGTTTTTACAGGGGAAGCGACGATGATAGAGCGATTGCCGGTTGTCTTTGCAACAAGAACATCGGAGAAGCTGGGCTTGTCCTGCATACCGTCTTTGAAGAATTGACGCTCGCCAAGATTGATTCCAACGCTTTTGGGGAACGTATCAGCCGTTACTTTTCCATCGCTTGCGATAAACGTATTCCCGTCATACAGTTTCATTTCCTCGGTAAACTTGCGGATGAATTCGTTTTTTGCCGCGGAATCATCGGATTGAATATCCGAGGTGCGGGCTAAAATTTGAATTTCTGTCATACGCCGGTCCAGATATTGATCCATAGCTATGGCTGTACTGGAAGTAAGGTCAACATAGGATGATTTTTGTTTATCAATCAAAATGGATGAAAAGCTGTTCGTGATAAACAAAGAAACGGCAGTAAGTGGAATGACAGCCACGATGAGAAACCAAAGGATCATTTTGTTCCTGAGCTTGTTGAACAAAAACATAGGTTTTTCCACTCCTAATCCGTGAATGCAAAATAGAAACAGGTAGACTGCTGAGATTTACTCAGCAGTCTGACAAAATATTAATAGCCCATTGCAGCGCCTTCACCGCGAGGGTCAGCACCGCCAAATTTTACATTGGTTTGCGGGTCAATCAGGATTGCGCCGGACTGTCCCATCGCGTCGGTATAAGCTGCTTCCAGCTTTTCGACTGGATGCCCACGTTTAATGAGCTCGTCCAGGACTTCTTGAGGGATGCGGCTTTCCACCTTGAGATTGTTGGAAGCAGATCCCCAGTTGCGTCCATGCAGCCATCTTGGCGCTTCAATTGCGTCTTGCACGCTGAAACCAAAGTCGACAATACGTGTGACGAGAGCGGCTTGCGTTTGCGGCTGTCCTTCTCCCCCTTGTGTTCCGTAAAGGAGATAAGGCTTGTCCCCTTTGAAGAGCATCGCTGGGTTAATTGTGTGGAAGGTGCGTTTGCCTGGTTCCAAGTGATTGATGTGTTTGGAATCCAAAGAGAAATAACTTCCGCGGTTTTGCAAAAGGACACCCGTATCTTTCGCTACGATGCCGGAACCCCAGTCAAAATAGTGACTCTGAATGATGGACACGGCATTTCCATCTTTGTCGACGATCCCGAACCAGGTTGTATCGCCTTTTGGATCAAGCGGTTCTACGGATTTGGCTGCTTGCTTCATATCAATACGCGCAGCTAAATCTTTCCCGTGCTGCTTGGACAACAGCTCATCTACAGGGATATCCGCAAAGGCTGGGTCAGTCAGCCATTTGTCGCGGTCAGCAAAAGCCTGTTTGGTAGCTTCCACAATCGTGTGATAGTAATCGGGTGTTCCTTCACCCATGCTCTTGAGGTCAAAGTTATTCAAAACATTAAGAATGGAGAGTGATGCCATGCCTTGGGAGTTAGGCGGAACGTTGTATGCTTTGTATCCGCGGTAGTCTACCGTAATAGGATCTGCCCAAGTGGAGGTATGCTTTTCAAAATCTTTCAACGTGAGCAATCCGCCGTTGGCTTGCATGTCTGCTACGATTTTTTTAGCAACTTCTCCTTTATAAAAACCGTCAGCGCCTTTTTTTGCAATGATTCGCAAAGTATTGGCAAGGTCCTTTTGTTTGAGAATTTCGCCTGCTGCATAAGGATCGCCGTTGGGCTTCAGGAATGTTTTACGGAATCCATCAAAACGTTGAAGATTCTTCAAGTCATTGTCAGTTGGATCTGTCGCGTATTTTGTCCAATACACTTGGTTGGGGGAGACTGGATATCCGTTCTCAGCGTATCCAATGGCAGGCTCCAGCAGTCTGTTCCATTGAAGCTTGCTGTTGCCCATTTTTTTATGGGCGTAGTTGTACGCCTCCCACCAGCCGGAGACAACTCCAGGGACAGTGTTTGCCGATTCATAACCGCGGGACGGGATTTTTTCGTAGCCTTTGCCTTTGTAATAGTCGATGGTTGCCTTTTCGCCTGCACGACCACTGCCGTTCAGTGCCTTCAGCTCTTTTGTTTTGGCATTGTAGATGAGCCAGAAGTTATCTCCGCCAATGGTTGTGTAATGAGGGTAGACAACAGCTAAGGTGGAAGCGGCTGTAATAGCGGCATCTACTGCATTTCCACCGTCTTCCAATGTCTTCAGGGCCGCAGCCGTAGCCAGATAGTGAGGAGTCGTCACCATTGCGTTCGGTGACATCGATGTTGGACGGTTAGCAGCTTGTGCCCCAGAGAATGTTGATAGCCCGATGACAGCAGTCAGCGCGACGGTCGAGAGTTTCTTCAAGAATGACATTCCTATGAAACCTCCTTCATGATGAATAGATTAACGATTTCATTAAACCGGCTATCCGCTGTTGCCTCACCTCCTTTAAAAGTTAAAAATACACAAACATACAAAAATAGACAAAAATAGACATTGTACGCGCAAAAAAAGACCAATGATATAGGATCATTGGTCTCGTCCTACATCAATACTTCGGTAGCTGGCAAGCGTGTCCGCTGTTGCGGAGGTAGCCCCTGTAGCTTTGCGTCGCCGGATTTCCCCGGGTATGCCGTTTCGATATCAATGGGTGAAACATAAAATGACATGACACAAATAGTGATTCGATCGTTGTGGGAAAATGTTCCTAAAAGTCCGTTTGCCAATAATATAGACTATTTACCATTTGTGGTAAATAAGAAAAAATATTTTAATCCAGAAAAATAGTCAGGAATGCTATAGGAAAGGTTGTTTTTCGCATACATTCACACACCTCCTGGGGCAGAACTGCTTATGATGATAAAAAGGCACATTCGCCAAGGAGTGAAACAAAGACCATGATGCATCCCGATACAGAATTGCGCTATATCAACGATGAGATCGGGTACGGTGTGTTTGCGACAAGGTTTATCCCAAAAGGAACGATTGTATGGGCACAGGATGATTTGGATCAGGTATTGGACCCTGCATTTGTGGAAAGACTTGACTCATTACGAAAACAGGACGTACAAAAATATTCGTTTAAGAACCAGTTCGGAAAGTACATTCTTTGCTGGGATAAGGCAAGGTACGTGAACCACAGCTTTCATGCGAATTGTGTGCCGACCATGTATGATATAGAATTGGCAGCACGGGATATTTTACCGGGCGAAGAGCTGACCGATGATTACGGAACGTTAAATTTGGATGAACCTTTTGATTGTTTGCCCGAGTCTGACACGGAACGCTCCCGCGTAATGCCTGATGATTTGCTTCGGTATTACCCGCAGTGGGATCGGATTGCAGCGGAAGCATTCCAACGTTTCAATCATGTTGAACAGCCTTTGCAACATCTGATTTCCCCGAAGCATCTCGAAACGATTCGTGGAATCACAGAGCAGCGCTTAGCCATTGATTCTGTCGTTCACCTGTATTGCAGGTCACAATGGCAAACGAGGCAGCAATGGGAGACGTGAGCGGGTCGGTCAACGACCCGATTTTGTTGAACTCTGGGTAGAGAATCAGTATTATGGAATGTAAAGGTGAAGTGAAAGGTTGATTTCATTGGAAAACAAGGTAGCGGCATCCAATTTTATCCGCAATATCATGATTGATGACTTGCAAGAGGGCAAAGTAAAGGAAATCATTACCCGCTTTCCCCCAGAACCGAACGGGTATCTCCATATTGGACATGCAAAAGCGATCTGCCTCAACTTTGAGTTGGCTCGAGAATTCTCCGGCAAGGCCAACCTGCGTTTTGACGATACGAACCCGGTGAAGGAAGACATCGAATACGTAGAGGCCATCAAAAGGGACGTTCAATGGCTTGGCTTCGAATGGGACGGGTTGTTTTTTGCATCTGATTACTTTGAAGAGATGTACAACCGTGCGGTGCTGTTGATTAAAAAAGGTCTGGCTTACGTAGACGATCTTTCTCCAGAAGATATGCGGAAAATGCGCGGAACATGGACAGAGCCAGGCACAGATAGTCCGTTCCGCAGCCGGTCAGTGGAGGAAAACCTGGATCTGTTTGCACGTATGCGCCAAGGGGAATTCAAGGACGGAGAAAAGGTGCTGCGTGCGAAAATCGACATGGCTTCTCAAAACTTCAACATGCGTGATCCGGTTCTGTATCGGATCTCCCATGCAACGCATCACAACACAGGCGACAAATGGTGCATCTACCCGATGTACGACTTCGCTCATCCGTTGGAGGATGCCATTGAGGGCGTGACACATTCTCTGTGCTCACTGGAATTCGAAGATCATCGCCCGTTGTACGATTGGGTAGTCCGCGAGTGCGAAATGGAGAATGTGCCTCACCAGTACGAATTTGCTCGCTTGAACCTGACGAACACCGTTATGAGTAAACGCAAGCTGAAACAGCTTGTCGATGAGAATGTAGTAGACGGCTGGGATGACCCGCGCATGCCAACCATCGCAGGCTTCCGTCGTCGCGGCTATACACCGGAAGCAATTCGTACATTCGCCCGTGAAGTAGGGGTAGCGCGCGCGAACAGCACCGTTGACGAGAAAATGCTGGAGTACTTCATCCGCGAGGATTTGAAACTGAAGGCACCACGTACGATGGCTGTATTGAATCCATTGAAGGTCGTCATCACGAACTATCCGGAAGGACAAGTCGAGATGCTCGAAGCGGAGATCAATCCAGAGAACCCAGAGATGGGCAATCGTCAAATTCCGTTCTCCCGCGAAATCTACATTGAGCAGGACGATTTCATGGAAAACCCGCCGAGCAAGTATTTCCGCCTGTTCCCGGGAAATGAAGTGCGTCTGAAGCACGCGTACTTTATTAAATGCAATGACGTCGTGAAGGATGCAGACGGCAACGTGATCGAGATCCATTGCACCTATGACCCTGAGACGAAGAGCGGCAGTGGTTTTACTGGTCGCAAGGTAAAAGGGACGATCCACTGGGTGGATGCGACCAATGCGGTTCCTGCTGAATTCCGTTTGTACGAGCCATTGATTATGGATGATGAAGATGCAGAGGGTACATTCCTCGACAACGTTAACCCGAATTCATTGGAAGTGCTGCAAGGCTATGTGGAGCCAAATATGAAAGAAACCAAGCCACAAGACAAGTATCAATTTTTCCGTCATGGCTATTTCAATGTCGATCCGAAGCATACGACTGATGATAAGCTCGTATTCAACCGGATTGTATCGTTGAAGAGTTCCTTTGAACTGCCAAAAGCATAGGAAATACTCATATAAATCAAGCGCTGCTGTGCATGGAGATCCCGTGTGCAGCAACGCTTTTTTCTTTCGTGATTATAAATCGGCGTGTATAATTATTCTGTTACAAAAAGGGGGACAGGCAGTGAACGGGAGAGCAGAACTAACACGTAGTTTGAAGTTGCGGCATATTGTCGTAATTGGACTGGGCTACATGGCCCCGATGGCCGTTTTTGACACCTTTGGCATTGTTTCTGGAGAAACGGGGGGGCACGTTCCTGCTGCTTATGCAGTCACACTTCTTGCGATCCTGTTTACGGCGGCAAGCTACGGTAAGATGGTACGGTTATTCCCTTCAGCAGGGACTGCGTATACGTATACGCAGCAAACGATCCATCCCTACGCAGGATTTTTGGTAGGCTGGGCATCCTTGCTGGATTATTTGTTTTTACCGATGATTAACGCCTTGTTGACGGGGGTATACCTATCATCCGTGTTTCCTGATGTGTCGACAGCGTGGTGGATTATTGGCTTCATTGTTTTGGTGACGGGGCTAAACGTATTTCGCGTAACCGTAACTGCATCCGTCAACTCGATTTTGGTGCTGTTTCAGGTCGTGGTCGTCTTGTTGTTTGCAGGATTGGCAATCCGTGGTCTTATGCATGGTGACGGTCTTGGGCAAGTATTCAATCTGCGACCATTTGTGTCACCGGATATGTCTGTCATTGCACTGCTTTCCGGTGCGTCGATTCTTTGCTTTTCCTTCCTGGGCTTTGATGCAGTAACCACACTCACAGAGGAAACCGTCGATGCGGAAAAGACGATTCCTCGCGGGATTATGCTCGTGGCACTCGCAGGAGGAGCGCTATTTATTACGGCATCTTATTTCATGCAATCATTATTTCCTGATGTTTCGGTATTGTCTGATCCAGAAGCGGCTTCTGCGGAGATTGCTCTGTTTATCGGTGGGACGATCTTTCAATTGGTGTTTTTGGCGGCGGCGTTGTCCTCTACACTCGCTTCCGGGCTTGTATCCGTCACGAGTGTCACGCGTTTGTTGTACGCAATGGGACGAGATGGATTTTTGCCGAAACGCTGGTTCGGTTATGTACATCCGAAGCTGAGAACGCCTTTGTTTAACGTCTTGCTGGTCGGAGCACTGATGCTGTTCGCTCTGTATTTGGATTTATTAACGGCAACTTCCTTTATTAACTTCGGTGCACTGATCGCCTTTAGCTTTGTGAACATCAGCGTAATGGCGTACTATTTCCGCAAACAAAAGAACAAGCCTATCAAAGATTGGTGGGGCTTCGTGCTGTCTCCACTCATCGGGACAACGTTCATCGCCTTTTTGTGGGTCAACCTGGAAGCAACGTCCATGATGCTCGGCTTGCTCTGGACCTTTGTCGGCCTGATCTATTTGTTGTATTTGGTGAAGGTCAAGAAAACCAACTTGGAAATGGTGAGGTTTGAGGAGTAGAGGGGAGTAGCTGTAGTGGGGAAGAAGTGCATTTCCAGTCTTCGCTTCGGCCTACGCCCTGCGAGGGGGATTGACTGTCCACTTCGGAATAAATGGCGGGAGCGCTTCAAACGTAGAAATTTCGAAGAAGGAATTCATAAGTGAAGCTGAAAACCCCCGCCATTCATTCCTACGCTAAGCTGGGCTTCAGAGGCGCTTGGACTGGAAATGCACTTCTTCTCACGTGGCTTTGGTAATCATTTTTGAAAGTGGATTCAGGAGAGAGAACAATGATTCTCTCTCTTTTTTATTCATCCAGATTCGCCCCAATCAAGCAGGGGTAAAACAAGCAGCTCGCAGAGGAAACAGGAGAAATAAGCGAAGATCTTAGGGACACCGACCGAGACGGAATGCAAAAAGCGAAACATGCCCTTAAGCGTCCACCTCTGAAGCACATCCTGATTGGACCACTTTGGACGCGGTTTCGCTTTTTGCATGGAGTCGTGCAGTCAATCCCCCAGGGGGTGGCCCTAGAAGCTGAGCGTTTTCTTCTGTTTCCTCCCCACCACTACAGCCAGAACAAAGGGGTTCTTCTAGACGATCAGGTAAAGAGAGAGTAAACTGGCTACAGGAATATTCCAAACATTAGCGCTTGACACAAGGAGGGTTTATTCTGATGTTTTCGACTCTATTCCGGCGGAAATGGACGACAGTAGATTACGTTCTGATTGTCGTCACTGCCGCGCTCTACGCTGTTGCCATTATTATGCTTGCCAATATCAAGCTCATTCCTTCCGTTCCGATCCGTCCAGCCAATGCCCTTCAGCCCGTATTTGGCATGTTATTCGGCCTGCCGGGATGCATTGGCCTTGCCTTTGGAAATATGGTCAGTGATTTGTTAACCGGAAGCGCCCCGCCTCATGCGATCGCGGTCGGTTTCTTTTCTAATTTTATGGGAGGCTTTATCGGGTTGCTCGCTGTGAGTCACCCTGCACTGAAAACAAAGCGGAGCATCCTTCAATACATCGTGTTTGTTGTCATTATCAGCTCGATTGTGGTAGCGTGCGCGATTTTGATTAACGTGGCACTGGGTCTGACACCAAAAGAAGTGGCGGTCTGGTACATCCCAACCGTGTTCTTGAACCAAGCCATTTCAACGGCGATTCTGGGGCCAATCCTCTTGAAGCTGTTGTACCCATTTGTGAAACGCTCTGGACTATACCGAGGCCGTCCCTTGCAGGAATTCAACTATCTTGGAAATGAAAGCAGGATCGCAAGGTGAAAACAGAACCATTGCTGCGAGTAAACGGAGTCTATTGGCACTATGAAGAGGGAGCAATGCCTGCGTTAGCGGACATTCATCTGGCGCTCTATCCAGGGGAAGTGGTTGGCATCGTCGGGCCTGCTGCCGCAGGGAAAACGACGCTGCTATTGACGATGTCGGGTCTGATTCCGTCTAACTACGGCGGACACTTCGTGGGGAGTGTCGAGTCCAAAAGCGAGCAAGGCATCGTCTTTCAAGACCCGGAAACCCAGTTCATCGGGCTGACCGTCGAAGAGGAGCTTGCTTTCTCGCTTGAGAATGCCGGTTGGTCGGACGAGCGAATGGAAAAAAGAATGGAAGAAGTACTCGATCTGATCGGCTTGCACGGCTTTGCTAATCGTTCGCCTCTTGAGCTGTCGGGGGGAGAAAAGCAGCGGGTCGCAATTGCATCCGCTCTTTCCCACAGTCCGCAGGTGCTCATTTTGGATGAGCCTACTTCCGAGCTGGACCCGGTGGGAGCGCGGGAGGTCTTCTCGCTCCTTTCACGGCTGAAGCAGGAAAAAGAAATGACGATTGTGGTATCGTCCCATGCAACGGAAGAGCTCGCGGCCTTTTGCGACCGAATGATTCTGATTGCCGGGGGGAAAATCGTATTGGACCAGCCGACTCGCCAATTTTTTGCCCAAGTGGACATGTTGGACGAGCATGGTATATTGGTCCCGGACGTCATCCGACTCTACCACCAGCTATGTCAGGGAGGCGTCATGTCGGCCTCCTCTGCTGGTGTGCCTCTGACTGTTGAGGAGCTGGCACTCCACTACAAGGAAGGAAAGCTCGTTCGGGAGGGAAGCCTGTGACTACCGTCATTGAATTCGATGAGGTCTGGTATGGCTATGAAAAAGAAAAGCCGGTGCTGCATGGCGTTTCGCTCCAACTAAAACAGGGAGAATTCGTCGCGATCATCGGGGGAAATGGTTCCGGTAAAACGACGTTGGCCAAGCATTGTAACGGTTTATACAAACCGACACAGGGTACCGTCAAAGTGAATGGTCTTGATACCAAGACGATGAATGTTGCCCAACTATCAAGAGTCGTGGCGTATTGCTATCAAAATCCTGATCATCAAATCTTTCATTCGACCATCAAGGCGGAGGTAGCATTTGGGCCCAAAAACATGGGCTGGCCGTCTGAAAAGATTGAGCAAGCTGTCGCGGAGGCGTTGGCAGCAGTGGGGTTATCCGACAAAGGCGAAGAAGAGCCTCATTTTTCGAGCAAAGGCACGCGGCAAAAAATTGCGGTGGCTTCGATCTTGGCGATGAAGCCGCAAGTGATCGTACTGGACGAGCCTACGACCGGTCTCGATTACCGAGGGATGCAGGAAATGATGGAGTTGGTACGGCATTTACACGCGGAAGGCCATACCATTATCGTCATCACGCATGATATGCGTCTGGTAGCGGAGTACGCCCAGCGAGTGATCGTTATGCATAAAGGAAAGCTGCTATGCGACGGGGACCCACAGCACGTATTTTCGCAGCCGCAAGTATTAGCTGCTGCCCAAGTAGAAGCGCCTGCTATGTATCGTTTCGGGAAAGCGGTGGGTGTCCTTGACCCGATTCCACTCACGCTGACAGCGATGAAAAAACAGCTGCTGGGAGAGGGGAACTAAGATGAAGAATGCCCATCCGAGCTACGCGCTGCTTGTATTTATGCTGCTGGGCTTGCTCCCTTTTTTATTCCAGGACCCGCGCGCGCTTATCATTCTGTTGGCGATAAACATGGCACTGATTGCCAAGCTGGGCTGGGAGCGCTCCATGATCAAGGCGTATGTACTGGTTGGTGGAATCGGTTCGTGCTTTGCAGTGATTACGTGGCTGCCGTTTACCAATGTAGGCACTCCGTACTGGAGCAGCACCATTCCGTTGATCCACTATCCCGTGCAAATTACGGATGTCGGTGTCTTATGGGCATTGGGAATGGGACTACGATTGGCAAATGTAGCACTATTGTCCATGTATTATGTGTTTACGACAACGCCCAGAGAAATCGCAATGGGACTTCGCGGGATTGGCGTGCCATTTCCGATCAGCTATTTGCTCTCGCTCATTTTTCGCTTTATCCCCCTCGTCAAAAATGATTTGGCGATCATTCGGGAAGCGCAGATGGTACGAGGGATGTCGACGAGTGAAGGAAGTGTTCCAGAACGCATTAGGAAGTACAGCTATTTGCTCGTACCGCTCATCTTCAATTCTCTCAAGCGTGTGCAATTGATCGCCAATGCATTGGATGCCAAAGGCTTTCGCATGCGTAACAGTCAGCATCGTTTTTACCGCAGTAAACGGTGGAGAAAAACGGAAGTAATCACATTAGTGGTCGGTTTATGCATCGTCGCGGCACTATTTTACATCACCAGGTTGCATCCCGATCATATTGGCGTACTAATTCCAGGGCGTATTTAGTAAGGAGGCAGGCAAAATGAACGAAGAATTGTTCTCGCAAGTCAATCGTTTGCAGGTAGAAGGGGGCACGCTGGAGTACGGCGTAACAGGAAAGCCAGATGCACCTGCCCTGCTGCTTTTGCATGGCATTCGCAACACCAAGCTACTCTTTGCGCCCATCTTGCCAGCATTGGCAGAGCGATATCGGGTGATTGCGGTAGATATCCGTGGTCACGGGAATTCTGTGAGCCATGGTTCCTTTTCATTTGAGCGGATCGTCACGGATTTGATTCAACTTTTGGAGAAAGAACAGCTCGAACAAGTCACGATTGTCGCAGCATCCTTTTCTGCTGTGCCTGCCCAGATGCTTGCGATTCGCGAGCCCAAGCGCGTAGCTTCGCTCGTTTTGCTGGATGGAGGCTATTATTCCTTGGGTGAAGTGCCCGGATTCAATAGGGAGAAGGTTGTCGACCGGCTGACTACCACGCGGTTTTCTTCGGTAGAGGAAGCAGAAAGGCAGTTCGCAGAGCGGTATGGTACGAAAATGATGCCAAAGGGCTGGATGCGAGACGAGCTTTTGAAAAGGGAAGACGGCAGCTACGGTTACCGTTTGCCGAGGGAAGCGTTCTCTGCTTACTTCCAGGAGTACAGCGTCCACAGCCAGCCGGAATTGTTCCAACTGCTGACATGCCCTGTGCTTTTACTACTGGCTGACGACAGCCTAATGTCAAAAGAAGAGCAGCAGTTTCATCGTCAGGCAGTCGTCCATTATCAACGGATTGTGAAGCAGGCCAAGGTGAAAATGATACCGAAAGCACAACACTTGCTGATGGTGACGCATCCGCAAGAGACCGTGAACGAAATCCATGATTTTTTATCGAAATAAGGAAGGGACAAGCGAGTGTGCTTGTCCCTTTTTCTTTGTTTACCGCTTCGCTTCACGAATGAGCACGTTCAACTGTTCTGCCATGGCTTGCTGATTCTTTTGATCTCTTATGTGCTTTTTCACCGTTTCTAGCGCTTTGATGCCTTTTTTTGAGCTCACGAACTTCACGGGTGTATCCGTTCCATAGATTCGCTCGATTTGGGTGCGAGCTTGTGCAAATGTGTTCCGATGATCGCTCGTACCCAATGTCCCTGAGGTTCCGCTCCCTGATTTTGTCCGGGCATCATCGTGCCCGCGACTGGAGCTTCCAGAGTAATTGCTGATGAGATGGGACTGCATCGGGTCCATTTGATTGATTGATTGTGCATTGGCAGTAGAAGGTGCCAAATAGATCGCATCATTTACAATCAATGCCTGGACGCCGTGAACGCCCGCTGCTTTCAGTTGGGCTTCCAGCTTAGTAGAAGGACCACCCGTGTGCAGGTGTGAGCTGCCCATGGAGCTGTAGAGAGCATTGCCCATACCGCTATACGTATGACCGTGTGCGTTTGTCGTGAGTTTCTTATCGCGATCCACGCTTGGAATAACCGTAGCACCTTTTGGAGCTTCCGCAACGGACTGTGTCCGTGCTGGCGTGTGTGGCTGTGGCTTCGTAGGCGGAGCGGCTTGATTCATACAAGCTGTCAGTAAAAGTACAGTTCCTAATCCTGCGGTTCCAACCCATTTGTGGAAGTGCTTCATCACAATCCCTCCAAGTCTTCCTACCTATGTAAAGTTATCTTTTGTTCGCTGCCTGAAGTTATGAGTGGAGCTTGTTGGAAAAATTTCCGCTACCACGATTATCTTGGGTAAAAAATGCACAAACCAAAGGAAGGAAATCACTGGAGGTGGTAGACTTGGCAGATTCAAACAACGTGAAGGAGCAGCCAGTATCCCGAAGGAACTTCTTGAAAAACTCTGGCTTGGTGCTTGGTAGCTTGGTCGTGGGTGGCGTGGCAGGGAGCTTGCTCCGCAAACCGGAACCCCCGGCGCAGCCAGCAGCACCGCCCCCCGCGGCCGATTACAATCAGGCGCTCATGTTTTTTACGCCTGAACAATTCAAGGTGGCGGATGCTGCTTGTGAGCGCATTTTTCCTGAGGATGAGCTGGGGCCGGGCGCGAAGGCACTCGGTGCAGCTTATTTCATTGACCACCAGCTAGCGGGTGATTGGGGCTTTAATGCTCGAGAATACATGCAAGCTCCCTTTTATCCAGGTGAGATTACACAGGGCTATCAAGGCAGGTTGAAACGAAGGGAAATATTCGATATCGGCCTTCAAGAGATGAACAACTACAGTAACAGTACCCACGGAAAACGGTTTTATGAGCTCCCGCCGGAACAGCAAGACGCTGTTTTAAAGGCTTTTGAAACCGATGAAGTAAAATTGACGACCATTTCGGCGAGCACTTTTTTCAACATGCTGCGGGCCAGTACGATCGAAGGCGTTTATGCAGACCCTCTATACGGAGGCAATAAAAATATGGACGGCTGGAAAATGAAGAATTTCCCAGGTAATCAGATGGCGTATACACAGGTGATTGACAAGCCTGAGTTTGTGAAGATGGCTCCCTTAAGCTTGCGGGATCATCAACATTAAGGGAGGACAGTACATATGGCCAAAAAGTTGCCTAAGGTTGACGTCGTGATCGTAGGGGTGGGCTGGGGAGGAGGCATTATCGCTTCTGAGCTAACCAAGCAAGGTCTGACCGTAGTGGGACTAGAGCGAGGCAAGGAGCGCAAAACGGAAGACTACTTCATGGTACACGACGAATTGCGTTACGCTCTTCGCTACGAGTTGATGCAAGATTTGTCCAAGGAAACGATTACGTTCCGCAGTAGAATGAACGTTCGTGCGCTTCCCATGCGGTCCTACGGTTCCTTTTTGCTCGGGACAGGACTCGGGGGATCTGGTGTCCACTGGAACGGACAGACCTTCCGCTTCCTGCCGTATGATTTCGAGATCCGCTCCAAGACGATTGAACGGTATGGGGCAAAGAAAATTCCAGAGGGAATGACGATCCAGGATTGGGGCATTACCTACGATCAACTGGAGCCGTACTTCGATAAGTTTGAAAAGATGGCGGGAATCGCTGGCGAGGAGAATCCGTTGGGGGGGAAACGCTCCAGTCCTTATCCGATACCTCCGATGCGTACTACACCGAGCATGAAAATGTTTGCGGATGCCGCGAAAAAGAAAAACCTGCATCCATACATCCTTCCATCGGCAAATCTCTCGCAAGCCTATACGAATCCAGACGGGGTGGCACGGGCAGCTTGTCAGTACTGCGGCTTCTGTGAAAGGTTTGGTTGTGAGTACGGAGCAAAAGCCGATCCCGTAGTGACTGTGATCCCGGTCGCCAAGAAGACAGGAAAGTTTGAGATTCGCACGCATTCCCATGTCCGCAGAATTTTACATACAGGGAACAAGGCGACAGGCGTCTTGTATACAGATGTCACGACAGGGGAGGAATTCGAACAGCCCGCCGATATAGTGGTGATGACCAGCTATGTATTCAATAACACGCGAATTTTGCTCATGTCCAAGCTGGGAAAACCATATGATCCAGCAACGGGAAAAGGCGTGATCGGTAAAAACTACGCCTATCAGGTCATAAGAGGAGGCGCGGTGGGCTTCTTCGACGACAAGGAGTTTAACAATTATGCAGGCGCGGGATCGTTGGGAATGTGTCTGGATGACTACAACGGTGATAACTTCGATCACTCCGATTTGAAATTTATCCATGGCGCGAATATCTCTGTCACACAAACCGGCTTCCGACCAATCGGCACGAATAAGGTACCGCCGGGAACGCCTAGCTGGGGCAAGGATTTCAAGGCTGCCTCGATCAAATACGCGAATCGGTTCATATCCGTAGGCGCCCAAGGAGCTTCGATGCCATTTCAACAGCACTTCCTTGATCTGGACCCGACGTACAAGGATGCATTTGGTGATCCGTTAATCCGCATAACGTATGATTTCGTCGACCAGGACAGAGAGCTGGCGGCTTTTTGTGCAGATAAGTGCGCGGAAATTGTCAAAGAAATGGGTGCGAGCGATAAGCTCGAAATCAACCGTAAGCTCGGGCCCTACGATATCACACCATACCAATCGACGCATAATACAGGCGGCGTCATCATGGGCGCATCACCTGACACTTCGGCAGTCAACAACTATTTGCAGATGTGGGATGCAGAAAACGTATTTGTCGTCGGAGCTTCTGCCTTTGCACACAATAGCGGCTACAATCCGACTGGAACGATGGGTGCTCTCTCCTATCGAGCGGCAGAGGGTATTTTGAAGTACAGGAAAAGCGCGGGTGGCATGCTCGTATAAGCTGTTTTTCTAGTCATGCAAAACGTAATTGCAACTATGAGAAAAGTCGTTGGGGCAACTAACGGCTTTTTTGCGTGCATTTGAAAAAGTTCATTTGCATGATTGCGAATGTCTACAAGCACCAAAAGCGAAAAGTACTGGTATAATGCGGTTTCTCATGTTGGCATGCTCCTTGCTATACCCTTTGGTAACAGCACAAACCAAAGGGAGAGACAATCAATGACGACAAACAAGTGGAAGATGGACACCTCCATTATTCATACCGCACAAACGCCTTGCCAAAAAACAGGAGCCGTCGTATCCGCAGTGGTGCCTGCCGTGGCCTACGCGTTTCCAGATGCAGACTCCGCCGCAGCGTGCGTGGCTGGCGAGCGGGAAGGAACGTACTACGGAAGATATGGCAACCCTACCATTACCACTTTGGAACAAAAGATCGCCGCATTGGAAAATGGCGAAGCTGCCTTGGGTGTAAGCAGTGGGATGGCAGCCATTTCGGGGGCTTTGCTCGCCTTTTTGAAGCAGGGTGATCATGTGGTGTGTACGCGAGATGTGTACGGGGGGAGCTACAAGTTTCTTACGACCATGGCCCCGCGTTATGGCATTGCGACGGACTTCGTCGATTGCACCGATTTGCACGCAGTCGAGAGTGCCTTTTTGCCAAACACAAAAGTCTTGTACATCGAAACACCCTCGAACCCGTGCCTGACTGTGTTAGATATCTCGGCGCTGTCGCGATTGGCGCACGCACATGGCATTGTGGTAATCGTCGACAACACCTTCTTAACGCCGTATTTGCAGCGACCGCTTGAGCTGGGGGCGGATGTCGTCGTCCATAGCGCCACCAAATATTTAAACGGACATGGCGATGTCATCGCGGGCTTCATCGTCGGGAAGCAGGAGCATATCCAATTCATGCGCAAAAATGTCATGGGTGACTTGGGACAAAATTTGAATGCTTGGGATGCTTTTTTAATCCTGCGTGGGCTAAAGACACTCGGCTTGCGCGTCAGACAGCATAGACAAAACGCACAGGCAGTGGCGGAGTTTTTGGCACAGCACCCTGCGATCTCGCACGTCTACTACCCTGGTCTGCCTTCGCATCCACAGCATGAGCTGGCTAAACGGCAAATGGCTGGAATGGGCGGGATCGTTTCCTTTGAAGTAAAGGGCGGCTACGAGGCAGCCAAATCTTTCATTAACGCTCTGCGCTTGGCTATGATATCGTTTAGTTTAGGAGATCCCGAGACACTGGTACAGCATCCTGCCTCGATGACCCATTCCTCGATCCCTGCCTCTGAGCGGATCAAGTTCAACATCACGGACGGTCTGATTCGCTTATCGACTGGCTTGGAGGATGTGGAGGATATCATCGCAGATTTGGAGCAGGCACTGGCTAGTCTGCCAATGGCGGCAGCGACCAGGGGATAAAGGAACGTGAAACTGGAGGATTTGGCATGACAGAGTTTTCCCGGATCGAGGAATTCATTCAATCGTACGCCGACAATATTTCCAAGGTACTGGGACTCGATGTCACCATCCTGGATGAACAAGGGATACGTGTAAGCGGAACCGGCTACTATCAGGAGTTGATTGGATTGCCTGCGCCGGAGGGATCGTTTTTCCGAATGATCCTGCAAACCGGACAGCCGGGAATGATTTTTGACATGAAAAAAAACGAGTCGGAGTGTGGCAATTGCAAGTTTTTGCAGCAATGCCAGGAGCTGGCGACGATTGGATTTCCTGTGCACAAACGGGAGAAGACGGTAGGAGTCATCGGAATTATCGGCTTTTCCCTTGAACAAAAGGAAAAAATGCTGCACCACTCGGAAAAATGGATGCCGTTTTTGCAGCATACGAGTTCCTTGATAGAGCACAAGCTGCTAGAGCTGGATGCGGAGCGGGAGAAGAGCTGCAATATTCAGGAGGAAATGCCGCAGGCCTCGGTTCATCCGGTGTATTTCGCCCAGTTGATTGGGGCGGAAACAGGCTTGCGCGATGTGATTGCCAAAGCGAAAAAAGTGACGAACAGCATATCCACTGTTTTGATCCGGGGAGAGAGCGGAACGGGCAAGGAGCTGTTGGCCAAAGCCATTCACTGCGAGAGTGTGCGCAGCAGACAGCCGTTTGTGGCAGTCAATTGCGCAGCGATTCCCGAGACTCTGCTAGAAAGCGAATTGTTCGGGTACGAGGGCGGCGCATTCACAGGCTCCAGACGCGAAGGCAAGCCGGGGAAATTTGAATTGGCCCACAAGGGAACGATTTTTCTGGATGAAGTCGGCGATATTCCGTTGTCCCTCCAACCCAAGCTGCTGCGCGTCCTTCAGGAGAAAACAGTAGATCGGGTAGGCGGCGTGAAGACGTTAGGGGTGGATGTACGTGTCATTGCGGCTACACACAGAGATTTGGAGAGCATGGTCAGGGAAGGGACGTTTCGCGAGGATTTGTATTATCGACTCAATGTCATCCCGCTGCGGTTAAAGCCGTTGCGTGAACGTACGGAGGATATCGCGCTTTACTTGCAGCACTTCCTGTATCGGTACGGGACGTTGCTGCAAAAAGGCAGACTGGAGCTCGAAGCCCAGCTCGTCCAACGACTACAAGCATACGAATGGCCGGGGAATATACGTCAGCTGGAAAATGCCGTCGAGTATATGGTCAACATGGCGGAGGGGCAAGTCATCGGCAACGAGGAGCTTCCTGAGTATTTGCTGTTCGAGGATGGGCCGCCGACAGCAGGCAGCGATTTGGGACTGGAAAAGCTGGTGGCAGAATACGAACGCTCCATTCTCCAGCGCTATTTGAATGCAGGCAAGTATGGACAGGACAAAGCCGCGATTGCCAATGAGCTGCAAATCAGCTTGTCGACCTTGTATCGGAAGATGGAGAAGTACGGATTGGAAAAAGGGTAGAGGAAATAAAAAAACCAGCCAGAATTGATCGCGGAGTTTTCCGAGGTCTGGGCTGGTTTGCTTGTATTTACGAAGGCTGCGGTTCTTTTTTCGCTTTCAGCTCGTAATGGCCGGTTTTGCCGCTAATGTACCACTCAGGAGTTTCTTCTTCACGTGCTTGGCGGTGACCTGCCAGATGAACATCACTCAGCTCCCACTGCTTCCACGCCTCTTTTGATTCCCAACGGATCATGACGACCACTTCTTCTTCGCCTTTGCGTGGCTTCTGTACCAGCACGCTCAAATCTACAAAGCCAGGAGCCTTCTCAACAGCACCAGGCTCGCTAAAGCCTTGTACGATTTTGTCTGAATGACCTTCCTGGACGACGTAAGTTTTTATTTCCATCATCATGAAGTGCGACACTCCTTATATCCCATTTCCCTACTTTCCCATATTATTGAGAAATATTATCATTGTCAACCAGATATTAGGAAATGGCAGGACGAACAGGCCATGGTTTTCCAAATTGTGATAATGTTGTGTTCGATTTGTATTTTGACCTCTTTATTTATTAGGGTGTAGTAACATAAAGTAATAAAATTGTAGGGGGGCTTTAAATGCCTGATCTCTTGCTTGTGATATTCTTGATAAACTTATCTTTATTTCTTTTGCACGAAATGGATTCGATAAGACGTTCTGAGTGGAGATTGTTTATCGTGCTTAAGGATATGGAAGATTCTAAAGCTTATCAAGTATTCACATTTATCCACCTTCCACTTTACACAATCATACTCTGTTTACTTTTTAGTAAATATCAGACAGTAACTTTTTGGGTCCTAGATTTATTTTTAATCATACATACAATTCTGCACCTATTTTTTGAAAAGCACCCCCGTAATGGATTTAAAAATACATTTTCAAGAACAATTATTTATCCAATGGGAATCCTTGCGGCTATTCATTTAGCATTACTATTTAATAACTGAGTACCAATAATATCAAAGACAAAGATGTTTGATTCGATAGCAATATGAAAACTCATGTGTCCTTTTTGGGAGCAGTAAAAATATCAATACCACGCTCAAGCAGGATTTCTACCGCCTCGCGAACAGGGAGAAGTGGCAGTTGCATTTCATCGGCTACGGCAGCTTCTATATCAGAGATAGTGTGGAGGGGTGTTATCTGGTCTGTGCCATCTGAATAACCGATGTGGAGAGTGTTGTTTTTGAGGACCACGAAGCGATCTTGCTCCAGCTGAAAACGATGGATGTGAAGTCGATTCAAAAAGAAGGCGTCTGGTAAAAAAGAGGAGCGGATGACTTCGGACAAGTCGGACAGTTCTTTTCGTTCATTCGGATGAAAATCCCACGGAGGAATTGCCACTTTTCCGTTTTCATACCGCGTAAAGCGATAGTGTTCAGGATGATCGGGACTTTTGGTCAAATCCATCGAGACAGTGCCAAAACTTCTGGCGTGGTTCCCGCTTTCCAGAAAATGAATCGGCTCAAAGATAGGAGCAGTAGCGCCTGTATCTACATAGACAGGTGTTTCTCCCGTATTGGGACCATCGATCAGGATGGCAGCATGCCCTCCGCCTGGCAAGACCAGATTACCAGAAAATCCAAGTGCACGAAGCAGTGCGAGAAAACTGTGATTATTTGTCATGCACGTGCCGCCGAAGTGATGACTGATTGCGTTTTGTACATATTCTTCCGGGGAAGGTATATCATTTTTTCGGTCACGAAAGAAGAGCAGCTTGCTTACATTTTCATAAGGGAAGGTTTGCAGATGCGCACGACAGAGCTGACTGAGATAAGAGAGGCTAGGGGACTTGCGGTCTAGCTGTAATCGTTGTAGGTATACACTCGCCCAGTTCGGTAAGTCAGACATAAACAAGTTCACTCCTTTCATAAAATAATTAATAAATAAAAATGTTTGTTAAGTGTCGGTAAGGAGATCGTATCACAAGGGACAAGTGGTATTCAACCTAAATTTTCCCAGAAAACAAAAAGGCACCGGAAGGATATCCTCCGGTGCTAGCGGGTCCCTAGTCCGCTGTCTTTTTCGTACGAATAAATAAGTGCAGAAGAAATTATAACAACGACTTAATTTCCCCGGTATTCGGGTTCACCACGAACCAGCCATACGTACTGGTGTAGCTGTCGCCAGATTGGAAGTTGTTAACGACCGTTTGGTAGACTTGGATGACATAGTGACCTTTTTCGTCGTCATGAGCGTACTCGACTACATGTGTCGGCGAGAGTTTGCCAGCGAATTTCTTTTTCACCAGCTCGATCGCTTCCATTTTGGAGTACATTTTTGCTGATGGAATTTTACCGATGAAAATCGATTTGGTTCTCGCGTCGTAAATGACCGGTTTGTTCAGGTTCTCAGCTACGAAACGGATTGGAACATAGACGGAGTTTTTGTACATGATGCCTTGTACGTCGCTGTTTGGTGATTTTGGCAACCCGTCAAAGTAGTAGGTGAACGGTGTTTTCATTCCTTCTTCCGCGTCTGGAAAAGCGGGTGCTGCAATGGCAATTCCGGAAAAGAGCACCGAACCTACAACAATGCCCCCCAAAAATGACTTGATGTCCCATTTCATGATGTGAAACCCTCTCCCTTTCTCTTTTCTCTAAATCTTCCCAGCCATCATTATGTCAAAGATCATAGGAGAAAAGCTATCAAACGAGGGTACTAGGAAACAAAGACTAGGAATCATGGGAAAACTAGGACTAAATCAGAATAGTCCTAGTTCTCGAATCAGTGGTTCAGTGATTGGAAAGTTTGTGGTAAGGTAGAAAAAAACAGCGGACAAGGTGAGGAACATGGCTACCATATTGCAAAATGACTGGGCCCCCGTGTTGGCCGATGAATTCGAGAAGCCCTATTATGTAAAGCTTCGTCAAACGTTGAAGGAAGAGTATCAGACGCAGACAATCTACCCGGATATGTATCATATATTCACAGCGCTGCACCTGACTGAATATCAGAATGCAAAGGTTGTGATTTTGGGGCAGGACCCGTATCACGGACCCGGACAAGCACATGGATTGAGCTTTTCGGTCAGGCCGGGAATCAAGCCGCCGCCGTCTCTGGTCAACATTTACAAAGAGTTGAAAAGCGATGTCGGTTTTGAAATTCCCCAGCATGGTTACCTGAACCATTGGGCGAAGCAAGGCGTCATGATGCTGAACACCGTTCTGACAGTTCGTCAGGGCACCCCGAATTCGCACAAGGACATTGGGTGGGAGACGTTTACGGATCGAATTATCCATTTGTTGAACGACCGGGAGACTCCACTTGTTTTCATCCTGTGGGGTAAGCATGCGCAGGAGAAGGCGGCATTTATTGATCGAAACAAGCATTTCGTCATCGCCTCCCCGCATCCGAGCCCGTTTTCGGCGAATCGCGGCTTTTTTGGCAGTCGTCCTTTTTCGCGGACTAATGAGTTTTTGCGTTCGCGCGGGCTTCAAGAGATTGATTGGCAGTTGCCAATGCATGTAGAGGAAGAGTAGCTTGCATTTGTGAAGGTAAAAGGAAAAGGATCTCCATTGTTTTTCAGCATGCAAGGGAGATCCTTTCTTTATTGATGTGATTAGTCTTTGCTTTTGACAACGAGCAGCATGCCCGTTTGAATCGTGATCGTTCCAGTCTGTTCCGTTAGCAGATTGCTGATACCAAGAGTGTCACCAATCCGCAGGGTTGCGTCCTCCAATGGATAGAGGAATCCGGTTAAGGTAATCCCTGTGACTTCCGGTGTAAAAGGCAGCAGGGAGATATGATCAAAATGATTCTGCTCTATCGTACTCTGGCGGTCAATCAGACGGATTTCATTGGTCTCATCGAGGATGCGGCAGTTGGTGCCCGTCTGTAACGCTTTGTTCAGCAACTGTACGTTTGCCAGCATATGGTCAAAACGAGAGCCGAGCACACCGAGCAACACAATTTCCTCGGGCTGTTGCTCGATTGCCCAAGTAAGGGCCATCTCTGTATCGGTTAAATCTTTCATAACAGGATCGCAAGAGGAGACGTGCATACTGTGGCGTTCAATTTCCGCCATTTCCTCGGAGCTGACAGAATCAAAGTCACCGATCGACAATTTTGGCACAAGACCGTTGCGAACGAGGAACAAGGCACCTCTGTCAACACCGACGAGCCAATCATTTTCTCGTATCTCTTGGATCGCCCAGTTGCCCAGATTGCCTCCTGCGAATAGTAGGATGCGTGTAGGATTCATGCTACGGCCACCTTTTTCTATTGGAAATATCCTCTATGTAGGAATCGAAGAGCGAAATGTGCTCTGACAAGCGAGACGATAGCCTGTAGCGAGTTTTTCTCCCAACTTTGCTTTTTCCTGTCCAGTCGGGGTGTCGAGTAATGATGCACCAGCTACGATTTGTACACTGCACTTGCCGCAATGCCCTTGTTGGCATTTGTAAGCGATGGGTTGATCTTGCGTGAGCGCAGCTTGTAATAATGTCTCGGAGGGAGTGTACCGGATTGGCATCGTTTGTGAGCGTTGCTTCACCTGTATGAGCTTTTGCTCTGATTGTGGGCGAGCCGGATCTGTTTTTTTCAACGACGTATGCGTATGCACGGGAACGGGAGCTGGACTCGACATCTGTACGTCAGATCGTCCAGGAATGAGCGAGCCGACCGTAAGCTGTTTGCGCATAGGAACCTCCCGAGTAAGTGATTTTTTTCATATTACCATGTCAGGCGTGTAGGTGACAAAGCTGGAGAAAGTGTTCGAAGATAATTGAATTTTTAGATTTTATCGATTAAAATAATTTTATCAAAAACCAGGAAGGTGATACCATGATTACCATCAAGCGGATGAGCGACTGTACCTTTGCAGAAGTGACCAAAGCGTGGAACAGAGGCTTTGAAGGCTATTTTATCGAGTTTACGATGACAGAAGAAATGCTTGTCCAGCGACTGGGGGGCGAGGGCTACGTGCTGTCCCTGTCTGTGGTTGCTTTTGACGGCACAGAGCCGATTGGCTTAGTGGCCAGCGGGATGAGGACCGTTGCAGGGAAAAAAGTCGCGTGGAATGGTGGAACGGGTGTCGCCACGGAATATCGTCGCCAAGGAGTAGGGAAGCAGCTGATCGAGGCGACATTGGATCTGTACAGGGAAGCTGGGGTGGAAGTAGCTACCTTGGAGGCGTTGAGCCAAAATACCAAAGCGATTGCTTTGTATGAGCAAAAAGGCTATGACGTCGTGGATCGTCTGTTGTTTTTGCAGCAGAGTGGATCGCTGGCAGAGAATGCCTTTCAGACAAATGAACAGGCTGATTATCGGGTTCGGCGCATTTTGGCCCAGGAAGCCGCGACGCTGCCGTTTTACGTGACCGATGTCCCTTGGCAAAACTACTGGGTGAACTTGCGAGACGCGCAGGCCGTGCTCGTAGAAGACAGAGAGGGTCAGGCGGTCGGCTATGCGATGTACAAGTGTGCGGTAAACGAAGAAGGCAAAGTGAGTGGGATCGTGCTGCGTCAATGTGTAGCACAGCCAGAGCATCCTGATGCACCAGACATTTTGAAAACCGCACTCGTGCATGTGTATGGGCCGCTTGCACACGATTGCCGCCGGTCTACGTTTAATTTGCGTGCGGCTGATACCTTGCTTGTCGAAATACTGCAAGCGACGGGATTCAGTCCTTCCGAGACAGAGCAGGTGTTTATGATCAAGCAGATGGAACCTGCACAGACCCCTGTTGTTTAAGGGAGTAAAGAAGTCTGTCAATGCTGGCAGTTCGTGCAGGCAAATACTTTGCGGGAGGAGAGCTCGCTCTTTTCAATAGGCTGTCCACAGCGCGGGCAAGGCTCTCCACCGCGATCGTACACCTGACAGCGCTCATCGAAGCCCCCTGTCAGGGAATCGCCTTGAAAAAGCGGCTGCATGTAACCGCCGAATCGAATTGCTTCTTTAAGCACGGTTTGCATGGAATGATACAGTCGTTTTTGTTCCTCGAGAGAAAGTGTCGGGATCGTCCTGGTAGGCAGGATGGCGGCATGAAAGCAGATTTCGTCCGCATAGCAGTTGCCGATGCCCGCAAGCCAATGCTGATTGACTAATGCTGTTTTGAGGACACTGCGTTTATCAGCGAGCAGCTCCGTAAATCGGGTAAAGGTAAACAGCATGTCCAATGGCTCTGGCCCAAGAGGAGCCAGCCTTTCGTCGATCTGAACGTTGGTGAGTAAATGCAGATAACCTAAACGGAGGCCGTGAAAATATAAGATGCGTTCTCCAAAAGCAAGAGTCACTTGGGCGGTTCTCTTTAGCTTGTCATCCGCAGAACCCAGGTAAAGAAAGCCGCCGAGCATCAGATGAAGCAGCAAAACATGTCCACTTTCCAGATGGAAAAGAAGATGCTTGCCACGCCGGTCGACAAGTGTCAGACGATTGCTTTGCAAAAGACGAGCAAATTCCGCAGGCGGCAGATTAATCGTTTTTTCCCGCTGAACGTGTGTGGCTGTTATCGTTCCTCCACCGATTTTCTCCTGTAGCAGTCGGCGATAGGTCTCCATCTCAGGTAATTCTGGCACGCTGACTCCCTCCCGTTACACAAAGTTTTTCGTAGGATTTCCCATATGGATGATCCACATGCCGTACCCGTCACTGTTTTTTGGTGATGGGTCTTTTGAATTTAGACAAGTTTACCAACGCTATTAGGAAATGGGGTAATATAATATGTAAGGTAAGTAGGATGAGGGCATGACCCGAAGGATTATTGGATGGACAGGAGATTACATATGCAAAAAGTAGAATTGATCGCTACGGCGACTTTTGGTTTGGAATCAGTAGTAGCAGAAGAAGTGAAGGCGCTCGGATACGGTCCGGTACAGGTGGAAAACGGCAAGGTAACGTTCACCGCAGATATTTCTGCGATTCCCCGCACAAATTTGTGGTTACGAACTGCCGACCGCGTGCGTCTAAAGATAGGGGAGTTCAAAGCAACTACGTTTGACGAGCTGTTTGAAAAGACAAAAGCACTGCCGTGGGCCGATTGGATCACAGAGGATGGGACGTTTCCTGTGGAAGGAAAATCGGTCAAATCTACCTTGTTCAGTGTGCCGGATTGCCAAGCCATCGTGAAAAAAGCAGTCGTAGAAAGTCTGAAAAAGACCTACAAGCGCGAGTGGTTCGATGAGCAAGGACCGCTGTACAAGATCGAGGTGGCACTTCTCAAGGATGTGGCGACGCTGACGATTGATACGTCAGGTCCGGGCCTGCACAAGCGCGGCTACCGGGAATTGATCGGACAAGCACCATTGAAGGAAACCATGGCTGCGGCGATGATTATGTTGTCTCGCTGGAAGCCTGATCGGGTATTCATGGACCCATTCTGTGGATCGGGTACAATTCCGATTGAGGCGGCGTTGATTGGACAAAACATCGCTCCGGGAATGAACCGGGAATTCGTTTCCGAGACATGGCCTATCATTCCGAAAACAGCTTGGCGTGAAGCTCGCGCAGAAACGCATGATTTGGCGCGCTATGATCAAAAGCTGGAGATTATCGGGACAGATATGGATGACGAAATCCTGAAAATTGCCCGCCGCAACGCGACGGAGGCTGGTGTAGATGACCTGATTCATTTTCAGCGCATGGATGTACGGGATGTGCGAACCAAGCGCAAGTACGGCTACTTGATTTGCAACCCACCTTATGGGGAGCGCTTGGGAGAATGGAAGCAGGTTGCCAAGATGTATGGCGAAATGGGGAAAACCTTTGCTGCCATGGATACGTGGTCTTTCTACATTATTACTTCCGACGAACAGTTCGAGGAGCATTTTGGTCGTACAGCAAGCAAAAAGCGCAAGCTCTACAACGGAAATATCAAGGTAGATTACTATCAGTTTTTCGGACCTAGACCGCCGCGCGGACCAATGGTTACCCCGACCGAATAAACAGAAAGAAGGGGCATAATTGGAGGAGAAAATGTAATGAGCAAGAAACGATTTGGGAGCAGAATGCTGGCTGCTTTATTGGCAGCGACTACATTACTGGTCCAAAGTACGCCGTTGACTCATGCTGCAACAGAGCCAGAGACACCGGCAGCAGACACCAAGAAGCTGGAAGATCAATTCAAAAAACAAGAAGAAGCCCACACGGAGTTTACCGATTTGGGAAACAGTTACGCTAGTAAAGCCGTAAACAGACTTGCAGCGCTTCATATGATCAGTGGTCAGGGAGAAAACCGTTTTAACCCGCAAAACACGATTTCTCGACAGGATATTGCGGTGCTTTTGACAAAAGTAATCGGTCTTCAACCAACAGAAATTGAGGATGCCGCTTTTGAAGATGTTCCGTTGGAAAGTCCTTATGCACCGTACGTTTATGGACTCTCCGAATTGGGTGTGATGAACGGCAGAAGTGAGTATGCCATGGGTGCTTTAGACCCGCTTACACGTCAAGAGCTGGCTGTCATGCTGTCTCGTTTGATGAAAGAGGGCTCTGTGACCAAAGTGGCAGGTCAGACTCCTGTTACATACAGCGATGAAGAAGAAATCGCCGACTACGCCAAAACGGCTGTGGAAGAAGTGACGAATCAGCGCTGGATGCAAGGGGCAGGCGGCAAGTTTAATCCGACAGGAACCGTCACACGTGCGGAGGCAGCTGTGATCGCTGAGCGCGTCTTGGATGCACGCTACCAGCAAGCAGAGCAGGTGAAATACAAGGTAGATGTAGAGCGGCTGAGTCTGGCTGCTGGCACGAGCCAACGCTTGAAGGTAAGCAGTATCAGTGGAGATGAGCTGCCTTTTACACCGATTTTCGCTTTTGATCGTCCTGAGTTGGGAACCATTTCGGCTGACGGAACTTTTGTAGCTGGTTCTACAGCAGGAAAAGGAAATCTCACGGTGACAGTCGGCTACCAAACGACGACAATTCCGGTTGAGATCAAGGACGCTGGTAAGCCAGCTGTCGAAAAGGTGGAGGACACGCCAAAGACTGCAACTGTGACTTCCTCCAATGACTCGGCAACGAAAGTCGATGAAAGCAAGACGGTAGTAGAGGGAGAAAAGCCAGACGCAGACAAAGGAACAACAGAAACGGATGCAACCAAGCCTGCTGATCCAAAAGAAGAGGCGAAGGAGCCAGCAGAGAAGGACGAACTGGTCAATATCGCACCAGGCAGTTATACATCGGTTACTACTTTTGGAACGCCAGACTCGTATTTCCAAGAGCTGGAGAAGCAATATCCTGGTCCAGTAGGGGGACTTGTAACGCCTACAGAAGACTGGACGGGATACCACCGTCAGTTTGGACGCAAGGTGACCGTTGAGCTCGACGAGGCGAAGCCATTGGAAAGAATTGCGCTGACGTTTAAGCAGCAGAAGACTTCGGGTATCACGATGCCAGAATACATGGAAGTCGAGGTATCTCGCGACGGGAAAGTGTGGTCGTATGCGGGAAGAGCTGTTCACGATGTTTCCGCCAAAGAGGACAAGCTGGTTACACGCACATTGAGCGTGACCTTGCCTGACGTGAACACCCGCTATGTCCGGGTATCCTTCCCGGTGAAAGTATTTACGTTCGCTCGCCAGCTGGAAGTATGGGCAAAAACGGATAGCGACTGGAACAATGGCGCTGTCTTGCTGCCGCCACCAAATCCGGCGAAGCTGGAAGAAGCCAAACAAGCAGGGCGTCGTGTGGAAAATATGCTGCTCGCTTATTCAGGAGAGCATGGCGAACTCGGGACATGGACCAAAGAGGATTTCCTCCCGATGGTTGGCTACCGCACTGTAGATGGTTATATGCGTGACCAGATGTTTGATACGATTCTGTTCCTGCCATATCAGACCATTCCTGCTACGAAAGAAAGCTGGACAAAGTACATGAATGATTTGTTCGGCTCGAACAAGCAGCTCGACGCTCTCAACCAGGCTATGCGGGAGTATAACCGCTTGCGTGGAACGCTGTATACGACACCGACGCAGGAAAATGTCGTGCTGGCACTGCCGTATCCGAATGCCAGTCAGACCAATTTTGGTCAGCTGGATGAAAAGAAACCATCCCTCTCCTTCAACCCTGCGGGAATTGGGGAAGAGCAAGCGTATTTGAATCGCAAAGCTGCGTTGGAATGGTACTTCCAGGAGCTCATGAAGCGCTGGAACAAGGAAGGATACGCTTATCTGAAGCTGGAAGGAATCTATTGGTTCCATGAGCTGGTGGAGGATAGCGCACCGAAAGAGCGTCAGTTGATTCGTGACATGGGTAGCATGGTGCATGACGAGGCGTTGCGCTACTACTGGATTCCGTATTTCGGATCACCGGGAGTGTCCGAGTGGAAATCTCTTTATTTCGATAAGGCATTCCTGCAGCCGAGCTATTACAGCGACAAGCCGGTAGGAATTGACCGTATTCAAGGGGTACTGGATGTCGTCAACAAGTACGACATGGACATCGAGATCGAAGGCGACTGGAAGATGTACAATGATCCGAAGTTCTATCAGACCTACTACAATCAGTTAGTTGCCACCCACAAGCTGGGGATGGATAAAAACAACGTACACGCCTACTACTTCGGCTCCAAGACATTGCTAGAGTCTGTCAAGAGCACGGACCCTGTCAAACGCGCCATCTATGATGATACGTACAAATGGATGCGTGGTCGTTTTGACAGAACAGAATTTTTCGAGGGCAGCGAGATGCCGTAGTGAATGGAAAAGAGTCTGTTTCCCGCATTAAGGGGAGACAGACTCTTTTTTATCTAAAGCAGATGGACAGACTCTCCCCCAATCGTTTTCCTATAGATCCCCACCAGCTCCTGCACGATCTTTTCTTTCGTCGCATGTAGAGGGGGACTCGGATGGTAGTAATCGATTCCTTTTGGGCAGGGCTTGCCAAAAGTCGGTACCCCTGCTGCTGCGATCCGTTGTTTCCACCGTTTCTTGAGGGAAGAAAACTGCTGCCACGAATGGTGGTGGGAAAGCCCCCAACCAAGTAGGAGCCACGGGTGTTTTTGCAGTTCCCGCGTAGATACGAGCTGAGCCTCAAGCGTCGTCTCTTTCTCCTGAATAAGTTGCTCAAAATGAGATATAGCACTCACGGCAGCAGCATTTTGCACAGAAAACAGGTTGTACATATGAAATCTGCCTACCAATGCCTGTTTTCCGTAGATTGCTTCCACCAGTCGGATCAATTGTCGCATGGTGGGATCGAGTGTGGTCTGACCCATGATGCTATGACCGGATGCAGGTCTTTCACGAAAAAGCTTGGCACTACCAGGGTTCAGTAAGAGACAGCTCCCAAGAGAGCGATGGCCCTCTGAATTCGGTCCCCATTGAAGATAGGTAGAAATTCGATAGACGACTCCTCGATGCTCCTTAAAGGTAGCAAAGGCATTCGGCTGGTTCATGACGATCCCCTCCTGGTCAAGCTATCTATGATCCATTTATATGAGAGGAGGGGATTTGGTAGAACGGACATACCTCTATTCTAGCTATTTTTGCTAACCTCTTTGGTACCGATCATGCGGAACAAAATGATATACAGATAAGCACTGACTAGGGTTAAGCCCAGGACGACACCGAATACGCCAACAGGAGCAAGCCATTGGGATAGACCGATCGTCAGGGGAGCGATGAAGCGACCAATCGAGAACTGAAGCGAAGAGGCTCCCATGTACTGACCGCGTGCATCCTCCGGCGAGTATTTACTGATGAAGCTCTGGGCGACTGGTGTCCGCATCAGCTCGCCGAATGTCAAAATCGCCATACAGCCAAACAGAAGCCAAATATTCGTCGTAAAGGCCATCAAGAACAGACCGACACCGAATAAGATGGAGGAGATGACGAGGCTGTTGCGATCACTCCAGTTTTCGAACCAGCGTGTGACTGGCAGTGTAAACAGAACCACCAAAAAGCCATTCAACGCCATGAGCCAGCCGAATGCGCTGGTTCCCCCGACTGTATAAGTCCAATTGCCCCATGAGAATAATACTTGCTGCATGACATGCTCTTTGACATACAAAGCCATGTAAATATCCAATTGCATGAATCCAATGGCGATCAAAATCCCTGCGCCAATGTACAGGGCAAACGCTTTGTCTCGGAAAATAATGGCGTAACTCCTGAACTGCTCAATCAGGGAAAAACGCTCCTTTGCTTTCTCCTGACGGACGTGTTCAGGCAGCGTTTCCTTGATCAGGAAAAAGACGGTGATCGCAAAAAGCAATTCAACGATGGTACAGAACATCAACAGCTGCGGGCGATAATGGACAAAAAAGACAGAACCCAATACGGGACCTGCAACCACCCCGATGTTCATCGCTGTGTAAAAGGTAGCAAAGACAATTCTTCGATCCTCTTCTGTGGTCAAATCAGCTACCATGGCAGAGCTGGCAGGCCAGTAGAGAGCCCCAGCGATCCCGATCCCGATGAAGGCAAGATAGTCGATCCAAGGTGACGGAGAGAACGCAAAAAGTGCGAACATCACCGTCGATGTACAGAGCGAGAGCAGCATGGTGAATCTGCGCCCTACCCGGTCGGCCAAATACCCGCCAAACAGATTGGACAGCATCCCGAGCAGCGGTGGCACCATCAATAGAAGACCCGCTACATCCTTCCCGAACGTATCGCTAAAATAAATCGCCATAAACGGAAAGTACATCCAAAAGAATGTGTGCGTAATCAATTCACCAAAGAGACGTACTTTCAAATTTAGATCCCACGAACGCCAAATCATGACACGAATTCCTCCATTCATTTCGGCAGGTGCCTTGACCTCGATTCTCTTTTTGGAAAAATTCCACGTAAAAAAGCGCAAACGGGGTAGAGACACTGCTCTTCCGCTTGCGCTTCATCAAACGATACAAAGGTGGCGGGAAATAACCAATTCAACGGGGGACAAAAGAGAGACGGTTACCTACCTATGGTTTTAGGTACAGTAAACCGACTGTTCACCCGAGAACATGGCCCGCAATTCATATCGGGAAAAAGACGGAAGCGGTTCAGGCATCCTGCAGCTTCTAGCTTTTGATAGGGTTATAAGAGGCAGTGCCCCTTAAGAGAGGCCCCACCTAAGCGAAGATAACTACAGAAAATACCATGAACTCAGCACTCCCGTCTTTCAAATTTTTTACATAGGTAAACTCTTGTTGATTAGAATACTCGAAATCGTCGAATTTATGCAAGATAATTTTTTAGTTTTTTTCGAATAGTACCAAGAACATATAGAATTGAAAAAGGGGCTTCTATTCGGTAAAATATTTTTTAACAACAACCAAATCATGCTAGAAATGTGGGGGATATCGCATGCTGGATACACGCATCGTCAAGTTGGCTACAAATTTGCTGAGCCATTCTGTACGCCTGAAGGAAAAAGAAAGCTTGTTGATTGAAGTTCGTGGCGAGGGTCACGCCTTGGCGAAGGAATTGGTTAGGCAGGCATACGACTTGGGAGCCTATCCGTTCGTACGGATTATTGACCCGTCTATCCAACGTGAGCTAATGCTCGGTGCAAGTGCAGAGCGTGCGACTCATTTGGCGAAATGGGAAGAGCCAATGTACAAAGATTTGGATACCTATATCGTCATCAATGGTCCATCCAACGACAGTGAGATGGCAGATGTGCCGGTAGAGTGTCGTCGTGCGCATCAAAGCGTGATGCAAGAATTGCATGACTACCTGACCAACAATGTACGTTGGACACTGCTCAACTACCCGACAACGGCTTTGGCGCAAAATGCCAACATGTCTACCGTTGCTTTTGAAGATTTTTATTTTGACGTATGTTCCGTTGACTATAAAAAGATGCACGAAGCCTTTTTGCCTTTGCAGCAATTGATGGATCGTACGGACAAAGTGCGTCTGGTTGGACCGGGAACGGATCTTCAATTCTCGATCAAGGACATCCCTAGTGTCATCTGCTCCGGACTTCGCAACATTCCAGACGGCGAGATTTTTACAGCTCCTGTGCGCGACTCTGTGAATGGAATCATTACGTACAACACCGCAACAAGCTACATGGGCACGAAATTCGAAAATGTATGCCTGAAGTTTGTAGACGGAAAAATCGTCGAAGCGACTTCTAACAATACAGAAAGACTCAACCAAATTTTCGATACGGACGAAGGGGCGCGCTACATTGGGGAATTCGCGATAGGCGTACATCCGTACATCCTGCATCCAATGAATGATATTTTGTTCGATGAGAAAATTGCTGGTAGCTTCCACTTCACACCAGGCCGTGCATACGACACCGCAGATAACGGCAACCGCAGCCAAATCCACTGGGATATGGTAAACATCCAGCGTCCTGAGTACGGCGGCGGCGAAATCTGGTTTGATGATGTGCTGATTCGTAAAGACGGTTTGTTCGTATTGCCAGAGCTGCAAGGACTCAATCCGGAAAACCTAAAAGGGTAATTGGTACAACAGAGTCATCATGCTGAGCATGGTGGCTTTTTTGTTTTTTAACGTAGCTATCGGTGAGGGAAGAAGCGCATTTCCAGTCTACGCTTCGGCCTACGCCCCGCAAAGGGGATTGACTGTTCGCTCCGGAATAAATGGCGGGAGCGCTTCAAACGTAGAAGTTCCAGGAAGTATTCCATGAGTGAAGCTGAAAACCCCCGCCATTTTTTCCTACGCTGAGTTGGGCTCCAGAGGCGCTTGGACTGGAAATGCGCTTCTTCTACGTGGCTGTTGTTTAACTTCTTGTAAGTTGATTCATGTTGATGAAAGTTCTAAACCTCCCTTGTATCACAATCAAAACGCTCTAAAAGCACGAAGTAATCACAAGCTGTACGCAAGCACTGTCACATGTCTGGAAGGAGACCGCCCGAACGAAGAGAGGATACAGGCGACTGGAAGACATGTGGCAGGGCTTCCACAACCACAAACGTTGGACGACTACAAACGAGCATCTCTGACATCCTTTTGCTACAATAAGAAAAAAGCATGGAACAGAGGGATTAGACGTGAGCCGCAAAGAGTGGATCGAATACATCGTCAGTGAACAAGACACGGGAATGAACGTGGAACAAATCGTCCGGCAAAAGCTCAACGTGTCAGGTCGTATGATGCAGCGGCTGACGAGAAGCAAGGGGATTTTGCTCAATCGCAAGCAGCCCTTCCTGCAAAGACAAGTAAAAACAGGAGATACAATCGCTGTTCGTGTCATCGAGAGACAAGAGCAAGCGCCTAGGCAGCCCCAGCATGATACAAAGCCAGAGGGACCGATCACACCAATGCCGTCCATCGACATTTTGTACGAAGACGATCATCTCTTGATTGCAAACAAACCGGCAGGCATGATGGTGCACCCGATTAAACAGGAGACCGACACATTGGTACATGCACTCGCTGCCGTACTGGCGGCACGTGGTGAGCAGACGAGCGTACATCCTGTGCATCGGCTGGATAAGGATACATCAGGAGCTATTCTGGTAGCCAAAAGCAGCTATGGTCATCAATTGGCTGACAGGCTGTTGCGCGAAGGGGGCATTCATCGCGAGTATCTTGCGGTTGCCAGTGGGGTGCTGTCAGAGAGAGCTGGAACGATTGAGGCGCCAATCGGCCGAGATGCGCGTCATCCTACGAAGCGCCGTGTCGTGGAGAGTGGCGATCCTGCCATCACGCATTACGAGGTACAGCAGACCTCTGAGGGAATGACGCTTGCTCGCGTCTGGCTGGAAACGGGTCGTACCCATCAAATTCGCGTTCACTTTGCCCACATTGGACACCCGCTTGCTGGCGATACGATGTACGGGGGAGCGAGAGGTTTGTTACGCCGACAGGCTCTGCATGCTTCGAAATTGTCCTTTTTACATCCGCTTCTCGAAAAAGAGATTGTAGTCGAGGCACCGATACCATCGGATATGAAGCGCTTGATGCAAGCAGAGTTTACATAAGAACGGCCAAGAAGCTGAAACCACCTTTAATAGAAAGGTGGTTTCATTGGTGTATTTGGTAAAGGTGGATTGTGCCCCCAATATTTTAGAGCATCCCTAGTTGATCAAGCCGTTTTCCGGCGAAACGACGAAATCATGGAAGACTCCTTTGTGGTTGATCGATGCCGTAACAGTCGGTTTCCCCTTTTTCGTAAACGTATATACGTTATATTTGGACGAAACATTGTATCCGGTCAGATCGAGGTTGAAAACCTTTTTCATCATCGGGTTGGCAGCAGCAATCGCCTTTTCTTTTGTAAAGAATGGTTTGGCAAACACCTTGGGAATATCTTCGTCTGCGGTATAGTTCTCATTTATGAACTCGCTGATCAGGGTAGCTGCCACCACTTTCCCTGTTTTCGCCCCTATGACGATACTGTATTTCCCTTCGGTATCCATGAAAGCCCATACTTGATCCAAGCGTTCTTTCGATTCTTTCACCAGTGTTACCTCAGGGAGCAGCGCCGATGCTTTATCGTTGGAAAGAGACTTCAGCGCCTTTTGCGCTGTATCGGTCACTTTGGGGTTTATTTGCTCGTTTGTATAATGCAATTTCGCAGCATTGACCTTCCCGGTGGCAGCGTCAATGCTGACCGATGCATGTTGCCCTTTGAACAGCCAAATGTTTTGTTTTTCCCAGTTGATCCGTTCTACCCTATCAATCGTAAAGGCATGCTGATTATCCATTCCTTTTAACGTGCTCGTAACAGTATTCTGCAAATCAGCTGCCACTTCGCTAAGTTTTAATTTTACGTTTACAGATACAACCTTTCCCTCCTGCTTGGTAACGAGCACCTCACCTCTGTTGTTTTTTGCCGTAATCACCCAGGAATTTGCCGTTTCTCCCCTGATCTCGTCCAGTTCGATCGGCACATCGCCCGCCTGCTTTTGCATCGCTTGTCTAGCGGCTTCTACGACATTTTTGTCAAGCTGGGCGAGGGTCTTCATTTCTGGCTTTAATGCTGGCGCCTGACCAGCTGCGTATGCTGGTGTCTGTGTGTTTGTAAACGGAGATGCTACGGTTAACAGCAAGGCAATCATACTTGTCACAGCTAGTGTTTGTTTTTTCATATGTCCTTCTTCCTTTCTACATTCCAATCATTTATTTGATCCAGCTCATGAGATTTTGTGACAATCATTCGAGTGTCAAACAATCTGCAGTTGAATAACGTAACAGTGTTATGTTACATTGTCTTTGGAGGTGCTTCACTTGGACACAAATGTAATTTCGAAGAAGGACCTGCTGGAGCTTACTGGCATTTCGTATGGACAATTGTACCGTTGGAAACGAAAGAACTTGATTCCAGAGGAGTGGTTCATTCGTCGAGCAACTTTTACAGGGCAAGAAACCTTTTTCCCGCGGGAACAGATTTTGGCTCGAATCGACAAGATCCTGAACATGAAAGACGACCTGTCGCTGGATGAACTGGCGGACATGTTTTCACCAAGTATGAGTGACACGTCGTTGACCGCAGAGGAATTATTGGCACGAAACATTGTTTCGACAACTGCTTTAGAAGTGTTTAACGTTTTTCTCGGGAGTCTGCGGACCTTTACCTTCCAGCAAGCACTATACGCCTATGTGTTAGAAAAGCTTTTGGCCGCAGGAGACTTAAGTGTAGATGAAGGCGGCGGATTGCTGCAGGTACTGGCTAGCCACTATCCCAAATTCGAAGGGAAGCCTTGTGAGCTGATCTTTATGCGCAAGATGGGGATTTCCACGTTCGTGTTAGTGTCTGGCTCTACCGAAATGTATTTTGATAGCGGTGTAAAGGTAGTGAAACGGCTCGATCTAGCCAATTGCATCGAGGAATTAAAAGGAAAATATTTGTAGGGGGAGACCATACCATGCAGAACGAGAATAAGAACAAGCTAGATTTGATCTTTCATGGGGCAGTGAATGCTACGGGTGGCGTATACAACAAAGTAGATGTGCAAGGTTATGGCAAGATCAATGGCGATGTAGAGTGCGAGTCGCTTCATTGTGCCGGACATGTCAGTATCACGGGAAATCTCATTGGCTCTTCGGCAAAAGTAGAGGGCAACGCGTCGATTAAAGGCAAAGTGAAAATGGATACATTGTCTGTATATGGTCAGCTTGATGTTGCGGACGATTTGAATTTTACGAGTCTAAAAGTCGGTGGCAATGTCAAAGTACAGGGCAATATGGCTGGAGAGGATGTAAAGGTTCACGGATCATTGAAGACCGCAGGGGATTGTGAAGCCGAAGTGTTCCGGGCAAACGGTGCGTTTAATATCGGAGGACTGCTGAATGCGGGGCGAATCGAGGTCATTCTGCATGGCAGCTGTGAGGCAAAAGAAATGGGCGGAGAGCACATCGAGGTGCGCCGAACAGGCAATAGCACTTTGGGCAAGCTGTTGAAGCATTTTCTCAATAATACCTTGTCCGTAGAGACGATTGAAGGTGACGAAATCTATTTGGAAAACACAAAGGCCAAGGTCGTTCGCGGCAACAAGATCGAGATAGGTCCCGACTGCGAAATTGATCTGGTCGAATACAGCACAGAATGCAAGCAAGACCCGAGCTCACAGATTAAGACGCTGACACAACGGTAAGACTGACAAGGAAAAATGAATATTCCAAACTGTATGCAAGTATTTACATGCATGCAGTCTTTTTATATAATGAGCTTGGAAAAAAATGAAAATGCAAGTAATTGCTTGCTTGGCATGGAGGTGCGCTATGGATCACCCAGATATAGAACAGAAGCTGGGGGGGAGAGGCGAAGAGGAACAGGAAACCCGTGAGCGAATTTTATCGGCCGCACGTCAGCTAATGGCACAAAAGGGATACAAGGGAGCGACTACACGCAAGATTTCTGAGCTTGCGGGGGTTAATGAGGTAACGGTATTTCGTCACTTCAAGAACAAGGTAGGCATCTTGACAGAGCTCCTGAAAGAAATCATGGATGTCCGGGAGCAGCTGGAGCAAGGGTTGCAAGGCGAGTTTTCTGATATCAAGGAAATGCTGGTCAGCTACGCACGTACGTATTACGGCTTATTGGTCGAGCGCAAAGAAATTTTCATGATCTGCATGATTGAAGCGGATAACCACCCGGAAGTCGTGCAGATGTTCAGCAGTTTGCCGATGACCGCAGTCGAGGTATTGTCCAAAAAGCTCCTTGCGTTTCAGGAGCAAGGGCATTTGCCAAAGGCAGATCCGTTCACGGCAGCTCTTATGTTCGTCTCCACTTTTTTCTACGCCTTCATGGCGAAGTATCGGGTCAATCTCGATATCCAAATGGTAGAAGAAGAGCTTTTTGAAAATGCTTCTGAAATCTTGCTACAAGGCATCAGAGGACTCAAATAAACAGCATAGCTACATAGGGGCGGAGGAAGTCATGAAGAGAAGATGGCTTGTATCTGTAATGATGATCGGACTACTGGCAACGACGGCTTGCAGCGAGCAACAGCCCGCTTCGGCACCCCAGAAGGAAGTGAAACATGTCGTTGTTGCGCCAGTGAAGAAGGAGGAGGCTGTCACCGTTACGGAGTTGTCTGGTACGCTGGCTCCTTTGGAGGAAGCACTCGTTTCTTTTGAAGTAGGCGGTCGTATTGTGGAGATGAACCGAAAAGAAGGGGACACGGTTAAAGCGGGAGATGTGCTTGCCCGTGTAAACGCCACAGATTATTCACTCCAGGTTGCTTCGTCCAGCGCTGCCGTGCAGCAGAGTGCGGCGAATCTTAGCAAGGTAAACAATGGGGCGAGAGAGCAAGAAGTGACACAGGCGCGTTTGCTTGTGGAGAAGGCAACAGTTGGACTCCAAAAAATGCAGGATGATTTCAATCGGATTGAAAAGCTCTACCAGCAAAATGCCATTTCCAAAAGCGAGTATGAAAGTGCACAAAATGGACTGACGATTGCTCAAAAGGATTTGCAAAACGCACAGCAGTCTTATTCACTGGTTACTCAAGGGGCTCGTGCGGAAGACAAACAGTTGACGCAGGCTGTATACAATCAGACGATTATCGCCAAAGAAGTGGCAGCCAATACACTTGCCAAAACGCAGCTTCGTTCGCCGATTAATGGGACGATCATCGCCAAGCTCTCGTCTGCGGGCAATTTGGTCGGTTCAGGTACCCCCGTCTATCAGGTCGGCAACATCGACACATTAAAAGTCGTACTGCCCGTTCCTGACCGTGAGATTTCTGCATGGAAAGTAGGCGAGACGATCTCCTTAGACCTGTATGGACAAAAACGGGATGGCAAAGTGACAAAAATATTTCCTGCCACGAACCAAAATACCGGAACGATTGGCGTAGAGGTCCAAATCGCCAACCAAGCTCGAGACTGGTTTGCTGGTCAGGTGGTGAAAGCAACCAAAACGGTAACGGGGCAGGAAGGTGTCTACGTACCAGTAGAAGCAGTCATCAGTAGAGGACAAGATGATGCGCATGTCTTCGTCAATGCAGGCGGCAAGGCTGTCAAAACTAGCGTAGCTATCGGGCAGATTGTAAGTGACAAGCTCGAGATCAAGAACGGACTAAAAGAAGGAGACCAACTGATCGTCAAAGGGGTGGACCGTTTGTTTGACGGTGACCCAATCGAGGCGGCAGGAGGTACACAACCGTGATCAAGTACATCGTACAAAAGCGCAAAATTACGCTCCTGTTTTTCAGCATGATCGTACTTGTGGGCTCCCTCAGCTTTTTTCAACTGCCCAAGCAAGAGATGCCGGATATTATCGTGAACATGGCGACGATCACGACGGTGTACCCGGGAGCTTCGCCGGAAAAGGTCGAGCAGGCTGTTACGAAAAAGCTGGAAGAAAAAATCAATGAATTGCAGGGACTTAACTATATATCATCCTCATCTTCCCTCGGCGTCTCATTTATCATGGTGGAAGCAAAGAGTGACGTAGACCCGAAGCAAAAATGGGATGAATTGCGGAAGAAGGTAAAAGACGCAGAGGCTGATCTGCCAGCCGATGCGAAACAACCGATCATCAATGATGATTTGAACCGTACGTTTGTCCAATCGTTTGCGGTCACTGCAGACACGCGTGAGGAATTGTACAGCATGCGTACCATGCTGAAATCGTGGAAAGAACAGCTGCGCACCATTCCAAACGTAGCGGATGTACTGGTGGAAGGTCTACCGGAGCAGGAAGTCCACATCGAGGTTGATACGCAAAAGCTGAGCCAGTACGGGATCACGTGGAGTCAGGTGATGATGGCTGTCAAAAAGGAAAATGAAAAAATCCCGCTTGGCGACCTGACCACAGAAAAACGGACCTACCAGCTCAAGCTGGCGGAAAATACAGATGTCGAAGAACTGAACAAAGTCATTATCTCCCGTTCAAAAGAGGGCTTCCCGATCTATCTGAAGGACATCGGATCGATCAAAATGACGACGGAGACGGTGAAAACAACCTCGTATTTCAATGGGAAGCCTTCGATCACGATCAGCGTCAATGCAGAGACGGGAAGTGATGTGCCGTCCTTGCAGAAGCGCGTAGACGAGATGATGGTGACGCTGGATAAAACACTTCCGGCAGGGGCCGAAAGACACTCGATTTATAGTCAAAATGAACGCGTAGATGAGCTTTTTAGCGACCTGACCCGGGAAATGATGATTGCCATCATCGCTGTTTTGGTGGTGTGTGCGCTCGGATTGAACCTGATCACATCGTTGGTAGTTGCGATGGCGATTCCGATTTCTTTGGCTGTGGGGCTTATGTTCCTGCCATCTCTGGGTATTTCACTCAACATGATCTCGATCGTTTCCTTGATAATTGTGCTCGGGATCTTGGTCGATGACGCCGTGGTGGTCAATGACAATATCGAGCGGCGACTGTCTGTCCTGGGCGAAAAACCGATGGCTGCGGCGGTTAATGGTGCCAAGGAAGTATCAATTTCGATCACGACCGCTACGCTGGCTACGATTGCGTCGTTTGCGCCCTTGATGTTTTTGAGCGGCAACGTCGGGCAGTTCATTCGCCCGGTTCCGGTCATTATTTCGATGACGATGCTGGCATCAATGCTCATGTCGCTGACGATCATCCCGATCTTTCGCCAATGGTATGAGCAACGTAGAAAGGCTGGCGTAGAAGGGTATCGCAAGCCTGCCGGACTTTTGGGGAAACAATTGTTGCAGCTGACCAAGTGGTATGCGAGCAAGTTCATGCCGAAAATTTTGAAGCGACCGCTTTTGGCAGGAATGATTGGCGTATTGATTGGAACGGCAGCATATGGATTGATACCGTTCACTCCCGTGGAATTGTTCCCGAACGATGATCGCCCGCAGTTTCTCATCGATATCCGTCTTCCCGTGGGCAACAGTCTGGAAGAAACAGACCGGGTGGTGCGTGGGACGGCAGACTGGGTGTTGAAGCAGCCCGGCATCGAGGCAGTATCTGCCTACGCTGGAGGCAGTGCACCGAAAATGTTCGGCGGAGATACGGCTGCCGGAAGCGGCATTACCGTCGGACAGCTGGTGGTTCGTTATAATGAAAAAGAGACCCATCTCGAGAACATGCTGGAGCCGTGGACGGAGGAATTCAAAAAGCTGTATCCAGAAGCGAGTATCTTGATGAAGCAGTTGGAGGCAGGTCCCCCGGTTGGAAAACCAGTTGTGATTCGTTTGTATGGAGAGGATATTGAGACGCTGCGCTCTCTTTCTGCACAAACAAAAGAAAAGGTTGCCGGATTAGAGGGAACGTACAATGTCCAAGACGATTTCGGGGTAGAACGCTACACCTTGGAATTTGTCGTCAACAAAGAGCTGATGGAGCAAAAGCTCGTCAACTACACGGACTTGTCCACGACATTGCGTCTGGTGAGCGAAGGCATTACCGTCAGCGAGTTTGATACGGGCTCAGACTTGATAGATATGAAGCTGTTCTTGCAAAAAGGCCAGGAAGACCCTGCCTTGTTGTTCCAGCGACTCAGCATCGCCAATGCGCGAGGAGAGCTGATCCCGCTGTCACAGCTCGCGGAGGTAAAACCGACTTTCAGTACACAGACGATCCCGCATCGTGATTTGTCGCGGAGCGTGACAGTTACCAGTGATCTGAAAGGCAGAACCGCGACAGAAGTAATGGCAGAGATCAAGCCGATGCTCGATAATATGTCCTTGCCTGAAGGATACCGCTATGAGATTGGCGGCGAGACTTCCGAGCAGACTGATATTTTCATCGACATGGGCAAACTCTCGATTCTGGTCGTTTTCCTGATCCTGATTTTGATCGCGATGCAATTCTATTCCTTGACCATTCCGGTACTGGTTACAAGTACGATTTATCTCGCTGTATCAGGGAGCTTGATCGGCTTGTTCGTGACCCAGACACCGCTTGGCTTTATGACAATGATGGGGATTATTGCGTTGGCGGGCATCGTGGTGCGTAACGGAATCGTTTTGATCGAGTTCATCGAGGAGGCACGCCATACAGGAATGGAGCTGAAGCAGGCGGTTATTTCTGCGTGTGAGGCACGACTGCGGCCTATTCTTTTGACCTCGCTTACTGCGATTGCGGGTATGATGCCGCTCGCTATTTCAGGTGACGTTTTGTTCAAACCGCTAGCGGTAACCATTATTTCCGGATTGGCGTTTTCGACCCTTTTGACCTTGATCGTCGTGCCGTCCTTCTATATGGTTCTGACGCAGCACAAGATCAAAAAGCTGGCGAAAAAAGCCGCGAAGCGCCCGGACTTGTATGGGCCTGAGGCGGAGACACTGTAATACATGCAACAGCGGCAAACTCTCCGATTTATTTCTTTCGGGAGTTTGTCGCTGTTTTTTTAGTAAGCTTTTCTTGCTTTTCGCCAGCCGATTATCAAAAGAGCAAGGATCAGTATGAGAAAAACAAGTACACATAAAGCCCAGATTGACTGTAGCAGCATGCTTTGGTTGACTAGCCAGGGAATCTCCTCCAGAGGCATGTTTTTCATTTTGGGGAGTGAAGGAATGATCATCGCGTCTGCATAAATGTGCAGGACGATTGGAGCTAGCAGTCCCCAGCGAAGTGCTGCCCATGCCCACAAAACACCAATGAGAAACGATTCAAAAATAGCTCCCAGACCATGCCCAGGTACGTGATAGTAGGCGAAAATTATCGAAGGAATGAGTAGATACATCCATCTTGCACCAGTGGGCAGATCTGTGTTCCTCCGATAGAGGAGTGTTAGCATGAGAAAAGGGATGCCGCGAAAGACAAGCTCCTCCCACAAAGGATTATGCCAGATGGCAAACACAAGCAGATTTGCTTTGCCAGCGAGTGACTGTGCACCGATTGGCTGCGTGCTAGACCATCCGCTAATCGCCTGAAAAGCAGCTCCAGCCGCTTTTGCCAATAAGAGACCGACAAGGATGAACAGAAATGCCTGCCCCAATTTTTTCCTCCCTACAAGCCATAAGATGCCGCCAGCGTAAAGCAGCGAGATCACACCAAAAATAAGCCAGCCAGGAAGAGGGACAGCGACCTTCCAATCGGTTTTCGGCCAGAATAGGAGAGATACGTAAACCGTTTGTCCCAAAAAACCTGAGGAGAGAAATTGTCCCCAGGAGGCGAGCAGGGGCAGAAAGAGCATCATCATCAATAGAAGAAGGAAAAGTGGGCTTTTGGTTACGTATCGAAATGTATTTGTCCACATTTGCGAAAACCTCTCATTCCAACCATTTTTCCATATAATCCTATATGCCTTTTACTCGGTCTAGGCGAAAATGGCATTCTTCAGATTTTTGTAAGAGTTTGATTAAGCAAGAAATGGTATCAGACGTATGATATGATAGAATCAAAATTCACTGTCAGTAATAGATAGAGAGCAGTACAGGAAGGGAGTGTCCAGGATGCAACAGCCCCAGCTTCTTCATGAAGAAAAGGTATTCAAAGACCCTGTTCACCGCTACGTCCACGTGCGGGACAAATTCATTTGGGATTTGATCAACTCCGCAGAATTCCAACGTTTGCGCAGAGTCAAGCAACTGGGCACCAGCTTTTTTACGTTTCACGGTGGAGAGCATAGCCGCTTTAACCACTCGCTTGGCGTGTATGAACTGATGCGCAGAATTTTGGAGACGTTCGAAGGTCGGATTCAGTTGACGTACGAGGAAAAGCTGCTGTGTCTATGTGCGGCTTTGCTCCACGATGTGGGCCACGGTCCGTTTTCCCATTCGTTTGAAAAGGTGTTCAAGTACCATCACGAGGATTGGACGCGCGCCATTTTGCTTGGAGATACGCAAATCAACCGCATTCTTCGTCGGTTTGATGATAGCTTCCCGAAGAAATTGGCAGAAGTGATTAATAAGACATATGACAATAAACTGATCGTAAGCCTCATCTCCAGCCAGCTCGATGCCGATCGGATGGATTACTTGCTGCGTGATGCCTACTATACGGGCGTTAATTATGGCAATTTCGAGATTGAGCGTATCTTGCGTGTCATGCGGCCGCAGGAGGATGGCATTGTCTTTAAATTCAGCGGGATGCATGCTATCGAAGACTACATCATGTCTCGCTATCAAATGTACTGGCAGGTCTATTTCCATCCCGTTACACGAAGTGCGGAAGTCATCTTGTGCAAAATTTTTCAACGGGCGAAGCTCTTGTTCTCCCAAGGCTATCCGTTCATGCAGGAACCTGTCATGCTGCTGCCTTTTTTGCAGGAAAAGGTAGAGCTTGCTGATTATTTGGCGCTTGATGAATCCATTATTCTTTTCTATATGCAACTCTGGCGCAGAGAGCAAGACCCTGTGTTGAAAGATTTGTGCGCCCGTTTTTTGGACAGGAATCTCTTTAAATACGTCGAATATAATCCGAGGGATTTTCGCTTGCTGTCTGAACTAAAAGAACTATTTCAATCTGCCGGAATTGATCCGATGTATTATTTGGAGGTAGACACGACCTCCGATCTTCCGTATGATTTTTACCGTGCCGGAGAAGAAGAGGAGCGCATTCCGATTATGCTTCAAATGCCTTCAGGCGAGCTGGTCGAGCTGTCACAGAAGTCAGAAATTGTACAGGCCATTAGCGGAAAGCGGCGCTTTGATTACAAGCTGTACTTTCCATTGGATAAAGTCATGGCTTTGCCGGGGGATCTCTCCCGTAAGATTCGAGAACGTCTGGGAGTGATGGAGGATGCTTAATCGTCACGCCAAGATCATACGCCTGATTGAGATAGTCGGCGAAGTGAGCGGGCGAAAAAAATTGCAAAAGATGGTGTACATAGGAAAACATCTGGAGATGGATTTCGATGAGCGCTACGAGTTTCACATGTACGGTCCATATTCGGAGGAACTGACGCTTAGAGTAGATGAGCTGTGCAACATGGGGCTTCTGGATGAGCAAATGGAGAGTAAAGGTGCCATTCATATGTATCGTTACTCTTTGAACGAAACCGGTCATGATTTTCTCAAGTTTCATGAGGTTGACTTCGGGAGTGGAGAACGTGCGATTTTGCGCATGAACGAGGAGAATTCCCGTTTTCTCGAGCTGGTTTCTACGATTCTGTATTTCAACCACCTGCCTTATGAGGAAATGAAGGGCAAAATCTTTACGTTTAAGAGCAAGCAGCGCTACACCGAGGAAGAGATTCAAAAAGGGCAAGCGTTTATCGAAGAACTGCGTGCGCTGATGAAGGAAGACGGCGGCACTGCACGTAAGCAATAGGGAACACCATACAAGGACAAGCACGGCGTACGAACTTGCAAGAGTTGTGGTACGTCTTTTTTTTATATATGTCAGCCAGTCCAATGGGGCTGGCTTTTTTTGTCTCAGTTCGGAGCTGCATAATACGGGCATCGTTCTTTGACAAGTGCATAGGTATGAAACATTTTGCTTAGCGAAAGGGAGATGGTCGTGAGCAGAAGCAAGCAATGGTGGCTGTGGATCGCGCTCGGTGTTGTGATACTTGTCGCCGGTATAAGCGCGTGGGGGACAGCCAGTGCGCATGAAGTGAGAGTGGTGTATGTCTATAGTGATAGTTGCGTGTATTGTACGGAGTTTGGGCCGACATTTGAGAGAGTCGTGAAGGAATATCCACCGGAAATGATTCAACGACTGGATATCCATGAGCAGAAAGAGCTGGATGAAGCGTCGCGCCTCGGGGCAGAGGCAACCCCCACTGTTTTTGTCGTCGAACAAGGTAAAGTGGTCGACAAGCTGGAAGGGGCGGTACCCGAGAATACGTTGCGAAGCTTTTTGCAAAGGCACCTAAATCAGACTCTTTCTAAAAATGGATAATATAGGTAAAATATCCGGTAAAGAGGGGGTCATTCCATGAACAAACGTGCAATGATGTCATGCCTACTAGCAGCTTTTCTCGCAATGGCAGGGCTTACTGGAGTAGCTGACAGTTCTAGCGTACAGGCTGCTGCGCCAGCGAAGGATTACGCTTCACATACAGCAAAGGCAGCCATTGATTTCGGTGTACAGAAGAAATACTTATGGCTGGATAGCAAGGGAAACTTTTATCCGAATAGTCAAATCACGCAGGGGCAGTTTATTGCGAGTTTAGTAGCGATTCGCGGATTGAAGGAGGTAGCGCCCGTACCGCAGCTCCCAGCAGGGCACTGGGCGAAGATGAGCTATGAGAAGGCGCAGAAGGCGGGGATTTTGGCGGGAGTGAAAGTCGAGCCGAACAGACTGATGACGAAGGAAGAAACAGCAGCGCTGGTGTATGCTGCATGGAAGCCGATTCGGGGTGAAAAGAATCCGAATTTAACCAATACCGGGGCGCTGATCACGTGGGGATGGATGAAGCCTGCGCCTAGTGGACAGCCCAAATTTCGTGAGGATTTGCCTGTGACACGAGGGGAAGCGGCGGAGATTTTGCGTTATTTGTGGAAGGATAAGTGGCAGCTTGAGCAAGGGGCTAAATTTGCGGATGAGTTTCATAAGAGCTTGAAGATTGTGAATGGGAAGATTAGTGGGAAGGTGCCTAAGGGTGATAGTGATTTTATGATAAGGGCGATGTTTGTCTCAAAACAAAACGTTAAAGAAGGTTTTTTAAATAATGAATCCTTCAGTATTTCAATAAATGGTGCAGACTATATGTCTTTAGTAATAATAAATAATAACGACTCAACGGATGCTGGTGCTTTTATGTATCCCAAATTACCTACTTTTGAGAGAGTTGATAACACACGGAAATTTTATAAAGCGAAGGGTACAAAACAATGATACGACTTATAATAAGGCACAGGAAATTAATTTTTTCTGTGCTCTCCTTTTGTCTCTTAAGCGGGCTACTTACTATTTATTCAAATTTTGCAGGTGCAACACCAAACTACCACGGCATCGGTGTTGCTACTGTAGATTCACAGAAAGAGCTTGCACCAAAAAATCAGTTTGACATTCTTGCGATCTCAGGAATAGATGGAGAACTTGGTGCAACAGTATCACAGATTGAAGTAGATAGGGTCATTGATGGAAATAGAGTACTAGGATTCGCTGATATCAACAAAAAGGCAGACAGAGGATGGTACTTCGTAGACGAAAGTGAAACAAGCTACTGGATCAAACAGTTTGGCGGAAATCCCAATTATATCTTGGGGGGAGCTGCTAATGTTTATAGTAAAACTGTTTCTAGTAGTACTATAAGAGATTTCGTAGAGTACCAAGCCTACAACCTCGCAGAACTAGCCTCCGCCTCAGGCGGCGCAGGCTACACCAAAGGAGACAACCTCGTCCCAGACGGCAAAGGCGGATACATCTCAGTAGGCCACTTCCGAACAACCCCACAACCCAGCGGCAGCATAACCACCAACAAAACCAAATACAACCTCAACGAAACCGTTGAGATCCATGCAAATGCCACGGACTTTTCTTACTATGACCGCGGCATTTTTGTATGGTCTTTAAATGTGATCAACAAGACAACAGGACGTGGATACAAGAGCCTCTTGTCTGATCAAAAATTCAACGATCCAAGCACGGCTACACCCACAGTAAATGAGACAAGCAATCCTCCGGGCTACAAGTGGACCTATAATAATACCGAATATAAGCCTACCGAGCCAGGCGTGTATGAAGTATCGCTAACAATCACTGACCTGCATCAAAGAAGCCGCCAAGGATCAAGCAGCATAAGCGTTTCCACACCTTACACAGCACAATTCACAGTAGGAGATGTAATCCCGCCGGAGAAGCCTGATCCCGAAAAGCCTGACCCGGGCCCAGCTTGTTCGATCGGATCAACAAAAACCAAACTGAACATTCAAGTCGTTGGCGACAAGGATATAAAAGACCACAATGCTGTTGCAAGCGGCGGCTCAGATATTGCTGTCGAAAAAAATGCCGATATCACTCTCTCTGCCAATAAACCAGGAAAATACACGATGAATGGTTATGACATGAAGCCTGGAGCGAATGGGGATCGGAAGGTCGCGACAGGTAGGGTGGGTAGCTCTGGACGGGTAAAAGTCGTCTACATCAGTGATGATGGAACAGAGTGCTGGGAGAAATATTTGAGAGTCGAGTCGCCAGACGGCGAAGACTCATGCCCCATCGTTACGCTATCGGCATCTGCAGTAAGAAACGGTGAAACGATTGAGATTATGCCGTTCGATACACTTGCGTTCCGAGCCAAATACACAACCAAATACGGAGATAGCTCGGAGGCATCTCTCAAGTGGGATGTATCGCTTCCAAACGGAAAAATCTATACCTTGCCAGTCAAAGAAAATGATAATGGCAGATGGGGACCCTATGATTCCTCCAGTTTAAAGCTTCCGGACGGAAATGTTCATAACCCGTACTATTTTCCATTCGAGCGAGGAAAAACGTACAAACTGAAGCTAAACTTCGATGGAACAAAGTGGGGGGAGCGACCTGAATGCAATTGGGAAATAACGATTGTGGTAAAAGATGCTTCCTGCTCAATCGCTGATCAAAAAAAGGTTGCGTTTTTGGTGCATAGCGAACCACCTCTGCCATTTTCTCCCGAAGGGGAAAGTATGAACGGATCGGTCAGCTCAGGTTTTACACTGAAAGACCCCGTATACATCAAGTACTTTACAGAGGTTGGAGATCAATACGATACCAATCTATCGTTTTCTTCGAAGGTATCTGGTACTTGGTATTGGAAGAGCCCCGGTGGAAAAACAGCGTTAACCGACAAGCTTGCGGCGGGCGAGCCATTCAGGCTCATGTTGCCAGCAAACGTAGATGTTGGCGATGAAATCGTATTGCTGTTCGAGTCCGAGACGGGCTGTACAGGTGAGGTGCGATTCACCATTGAGTCTGACCAAAAATGCTGGGATATTCTAGCGTCAGTAGAAATTGATCGAAACAATCAGAAGTGGAGCAAGGATATCCAACGTGGGGAAACCATTGAAATAGCAGCAGATGAGATTCGAGACAAGTATCGGTTTCGGATGTTTTTGTCGGATGATAGTCACTTTTCGATGAGATGGTTTGATCCTGCGTCTGGCTCTTGGGAAAGAAAGCGAGACGGAAAGGCACTCGATAGCTCAAACAGCTCCACAAATAGCCACTGGGTGTATTTCCCGAGAGACGAAAATGGTCTTCTTTTAGAAGGGCTGTACAAGGTGCAATTTTATTCAACCCAGAGTGACGGCTGCGACGGTCATTTTTTTGTGCAAATCGGCAAAGGTGATCCAAAACCGGATGGAGAGAATTTACTCATTGTGAAATCGAGCTTTCAAATTGATCCGAAGAGCCCTCGAGCTGCAGGAACCGATGCGACGATTACATTTAACGTGAAGAATGCCGGGAAATTAACACATGATACGAAATTGGCTGTTCGCTGGGCTAGCTCAGAAAAGGAAACTCGCTTGGACGTGAATGAATTCAAGCCGGGTGAGGTGCGCAAGATCACGGTTCCGACGAAGTATCCGCAAAAATCCGAGGATTTTATCGCCCATATCAATCCTGCGAAATCCATGCCGGAAAACGAGACGATCTGGACAGACAATCGTGCGGCTTGGCCAGTGAAGATTGTCGGTGGAGAAGTTCCGGAGCCGCCTGGCGGTGGGGGCGATTTTGATGGTGGTGAAATTGGCTTGGAGATTTATGACAGTGACGGTCGACAGCTACAAAAACTGCCATTACATGCAGACGGCGTGTGGGAACGTGAGCCTGCTACGATTCGCGTGGTCATAGATCAGACGAAAATAAACGAAGGCTTCCAAAAAACAGAGCAGGAGATCAATCAGAAAATTACGCAATTTAAAGCACAATTGGAGAGTGCAGTCAGCGGGGACAATATTAAAAACGTAACTGTCACTGCGAATCCGGGGTGGATTTCAGATGCCAAGAGTATGGCTGTCTATACACCAACACAGCTCGATCTGAAGCTGACGGGCCCCGGAGTGCCGATGCAATGGCAGGTAAGCAGTGCATCTACAGGCACTGAGGTCGTGTACACAGGAACTACGGTCCCAACACAGACGACTTGGCGCCAAGTACTCCAATCGCAAAAGTACAAAGCAGAAATCAACGGCTTTGTCATCGTGATGGATTATCAGGTCGATTTTGAGCTGTCCTACGAGAGCTGTGCTATGAACGACGAAGATGAAGAGGTGTGTGAACCACAGAACCTATCCAAAACGATGGCAGGACGCTATACGATTACGGTAAAAGGGGGAGAGCGCTCCTTTGAGGTCTTTGAGCCTAATGCAACAGGCTCGATTCGCCATACAGCCGAATGGGAAGCGTATCATGCCAGAGACAGGTATCCAAACAGCCAGCCTAACGATTATTACGCGGGTGAGCGCATCTTGACACAAGTGGAGCTGCAGGATCGACACCGTCATCCTGTGAGTAACCAGTTTCCCGTCGTGACATCTGGGCGGGCGTGGATTTCAGAAACTGGCATACGCCAAACGCCGTTACAGTCGTTGTTAGCCTTGCAACAAGCGACTCCTCGGCTCTGGAGAGGCCCCTCCTATTCCGCATCCAAGCTAGGAGCTCGTGAAGTGGGCGTAGATACGCCTTTGATGGGGGATAAACAGCATGGCTTCCAAAAGGATGCGAGCTACGCAGTCTATTACTCTGTTTCCTTTCGTTTTGACGTGAACAAAGGCTTCCCCTATCAAAATAAAGCCTCCGGGCAAGGGCACGAGCTAAAAGATTATCAACTACCCTTCCGAATCATTGCAAATGCATGGGAACGACAAGGAATCCGCAACCATACGACTCAGTAAAAATATTTGCACCCCCGCTCTGTCTTTTTCTACAGTAAAGCTAGAAAAAGGATGAGGGGGATTTTTGTGGGAATAATCACGCGGCGCTTGCTATGTGTACTTCTCCTATTCGCTTTATGCTTGGGAAATATAGTAGAACAGGGCTGGGCAAAAGAACCGGAGATATTCGTAGAAGAGGCGTGGGCATGGATCGACGAGGGAGAGGTGCGGTTTCAGGCACAATTATCGGGTACTCCGGATAACGTAGAGCTGTCTGTCAATCAGGGCAGCGACAGCAAAACTCGTTCTTTTCACGAGGAGTCTCAGATTTCCCTCGCTGTAATGCCTACGGATGATAGCCCTATCCAGATAACGATGTTCATAGATGATTCAGAGGAGCCGTTACGTAGCTGGGAGCTAACGTTACCTGAACACATAGACCCTACCGTAGAAAAAATAAAAATCCAAAAGGCGCCTTGGGATGAAATGGCTGCCGATCAGGGAGAGCCGTTAGTGTTGGTTGAACTAGAGATTGAAGACCAAAACGCAGCTCCGCCGGAAGAGGCAGAACAAAAACAGGAGCAGGATGCCACTGATGAAGAGCTTTCGCGGCTGGCAGAGGAATTTTATGCGGAATTTTCAGGTGAGAATAAGCCAGGAGAAGCGGAACTGCGCAGTCGAGAAGCTCGCTTTGAGGTAGAACCGAATGATACCTTGGGCAGCAAATCGGATTGGCTCTTTGATGGAAAGGACAGCCATGGAAAGATTAGCAGCAAGGATGATGTTGATTTTTGGAAAATCAGAGGAACAACAAATGGACAGATGAATATCTCCCTCACAGATATTCGGGCAAACGAAGACTACGATTTGTATGTGTATGATGAGGAGGAACGGGAGCTTGCCCGTTCAGAGCAGCATGGAAATGAGCCTGAGCTCATCGAGGGACTGGCACTTGAAAAAGACAAATGGTACTACATCAAGGTCGTTGGAAAACAGGGCTCGTTTTCGAAAGATTACTACTACCGCTTGCGAGCTGATTTCTCCGCAGATCAAGGAGGGGGCAAGGCAGATGGATACGAGCCAAACGACACAATGGAAGAGGCCTACGAGCTGGATGCGTATAACCGAAATATCGTAGGGAATCTTCATTCAAAGACGGATGTGGATTTTTACAGCTTATCCATTAAGCTCTCCTCTACTGTGGAGGTCTCCCTCAAGGATATCCCTACTGGAATGGATATGGACGTATTTCTCCTCGACGAGGCCGGAAAAGTCGTCGCTAGATCCGAGAAAGCGAAAAATTCGGATGAACATATTACCTTCAATGCCTATCCTGGAACCTACAAAGTCAAGGTCATGGCCAGCCAACGCTCGGGATTTACTGCTAACTCGTACAGTCTTTATATAGGAGACAGAACGATTCCGGTTATCTTAATCCCGGGAGTGGGTGGATCGCGCCTGGAAGTGGAGCAGAATGGAAAGAGATCGGAAATATGGTTGGGACTTGGCGATAGTCTCATTGGTATTAATGATCCTAAGCACCGTCGGCTACTCTCGTTGGAGCCGATCAAGCCAAATAGTGTAGATGTTCAGCCAGTCGTCCGTGATGCGACGATCCACCCGGAAAAAGATGATTTTTACGCCATCGAGTATCTTTCCTATGCACCGTTTTTAAAAGAACTTACCGAACAGTATTACAGCATGGTAAAGGAATTGGAGAAGACGGGATACAAAAAGCACCGCACCTTATTTGCACTGCCGTACGATTGGCGATACAGCAGCACCAAAAATGCCAAACTTCTAAAAGAGAAAATCGACGCTGCACTGAAGGGAAGTGGGGCAAATCAGGTGCATTTGGTGGCACATAGCATGGGTGGGCTCTTGGTAAAAGAAACACTTCTATCCAATGTGTCCTACCAGCGCAAAGTGAATCGTGTCGTATACATGGGCACACCCTTCCTTGGCTCTCCACGGGCCTATCAGGCTCTTAAGCACGGATACAATTTTTCGATCCCTTGGCTGGATGAGGAAACAGGGAAAGTGATTTCCTCTTATGCACCTGCCGTTTACGAGCTGTTACCCTCTAAAAAATACTTTGAAACGGTTGGCTTCCTGAAAAGGAGTAACATTCAGTACTACACCTATGATGAATTTTTAAAGGACAAAAATATTCGCCTCGACTATGCGCCGCTCGTCAAACATGGCGGCAAAATGCATGAAAAGTGGGATAACAAAACGATCAATGTTCCCCAGTATTCCATCGTGGGTACAGGTCAAGTAACACTGCTTGGTTACTTTTACGATTCTTTTTATAACGAATGGTCCCCGATTCTCGATCCTGGCGTTGGGGATGGCACCGTTCCGTATATGAGTGCCAATTACGCCCAGAAGGATATGAAAAAACGATACTACGTGAAAGGCGAACACGCCAAACTGCCGACCATACCAGAAGTCATCGACCAAGTAACGCGATTGCTACAGGGAGATGAGGAATTACAATCAGGATTGCGCAATGCTCCGGACCAAAATGCTGACTACCTGTATTACATCATTGCACAAGATGACAAAAGCTTTCCTGAAGTGACGATAAACAAATCCGGTCAGACCTTTACGCTCGACGCCAATAAAAAAGAAGTACGGGAAGACCTGTCAATTGAATATCACGATCGCATCGTTGTTATCCATGTTCGAGATGGTGAAAACTTGGAATTCCAGCCGACTGTAGCTGTAGAGGGAGAGGAGCCAGCGCGCTTTCTGATCAAACGCTTTTCTTCAGATGATTCGGAGCGTTACAAAGAAACAGGAAGACGTTACGTGCTTGATGTGCGTGGACTGACAGAGGTAGAAGAATCTACAGATTCCAATGATGTGTAGTCATCAAAAACAAAGGGTGTAAGACAATGGATGATAATTGGATAATCTGGTTCATACTCGGTCCTTTCGTATTTTCATTGATGTTTGCGGGGCCTTTGATCGGTTTGTTCATCGCCGCTTCCATTCGCTTCATGCTAGGCTTTCGAGGCTGGTTGATCTTTCTAAGTGTTCTTTTTATCAGCTTTGTGTACTACCTGTTTATTGTTCCCTCTGACACGATGCTAGGTGAACTGTTAGTCATGAAGGTTGCCATGGCGGTCCATACAGCCGTCGTAACAATCCTGATCATGTGGGGCATCGAAAAAATGATCCAGCTCGTAAACAAAAAACGAAACACCCAATAGCCCATGGATAAATAACTGGGCACATAGGCAAATTGCGTCATCGCACGCTTTTCGAGTAGAATAAAGGAAGGAGAATGATTGTCTGGAGGTTATTCAAATGGATATTTTTGATAATAAAAAAGGCGGCTTTACCATCATGAGTGGAAAAACCGATGTACATGGCGGTTTTGGTCAAGGTGTACTCGACCTGAATGCTGTATCCTCGGTCATTATCGATGGGGACGAAGCGTACATTGACATGGGTGCCTTGCATGCCAAAAGTTCTGTAGAAAAGGGCATCAAATGGACGACAAATAAAGAAGAAGTACCAAATGGAAAGCCTTATTGGCTCGTTTGGGTAACAGTCGATCGCAATGAAGCTGGTCCTTACTATGCAGGGGCAACTGCGTGCTACATGGAAATCGATCGGGAAGCGCGTCGGGGCTACAAAATTTTGGCAGATCATGTGAATCGCATGGATTACTCCATGAAGAGACGTATTATGCTGTCCGATCTATCCGATAAGGAAAAGGCCGCTTTGAAAAAGCTTTTGATTGAAAATAACGCAGCGATGTATGAGAATTCCACAGAGGAATTAAAGCAAAATTTGTCCTAAAGTTGGAAATCGTGAACGGTCTGTGAACAAATCGTGAAATCAATTGTTCACACAATTGAAGTCAGGTAAACTTATTTCCATATTGTGTACATGTACACTTGGTCAGCAAACAGGGAGAGAGCCGTCACTCTTTCCCTGTTTGTCTTATATATAATTATCATTGCTGATCATAGTTTTTGGGAAATCGCGGAACACTAATGGGGATTGAACCAAACTGTTTGACGGAAGGGGCGGTACCCATTGGAAGAAGATCTCCGTGGTAATGAACAATCGCATGATCATTTTGTGAGGCACGGTGGTGTCCATTTCCGCACACACGTGACTCCGACCGAGATAAACAACTTTGTACGCAAGCTCCCTGCTGGAAAAAGGGACAGCTTGTTCGAAGTATTGGAACAGCTTGATCATGCCGGCCTGATTACAATCGTCAACGACCATGTTTTTGCCGATGGAGACGGAGTCGTGGGCGGCGGGGACAATCAGAGCACGCTAGGTTAATAGGTATATCAAAAAGGACGTACTCGATCAAGAGAAACGTCCTTTTTTTCTTTATTGATTCGGTTTCCACCAACTGCCCATGCGCTGCCAAAAGGTCGAAGAATCTGGCGGCTTTAAAGGTGTCGGTGTCTCATTTGTCGGGATGTGATCCGTGCAGTAATCTTGAGGCTCTGTTCCACTGGCGAAATAAAAGAGCTGTGGATTCGGACAATGCTCGGTCGCCAGTTTTCCAGAAGCGGGATCGATATAGACAGAAACAACACCAGCTGGCATGTCAAAGAGCGCAGGGGGCTGACCTTTGAGCGCACTTTCCATGAACTGTGCCCAGATTTTTTTGGACAGATAGCCTTCCTTTACATCATCGACCTTTTGATTTTTGTCGTAACCTACCCATACGGTCGAAACCAGCTGCGGAGTGAATCCGCTCAGCCAAGCATCATAATCCGTGGATCCTGTTTTCCCTGCTACCGGTCGGTTCATTTCGCCAGCTACGCGATATCCCGTACCGCCTTGTTCAAATACACTTTGCATCATATTCACTAAGAGAGCAGAGGCGACCGGATCAGCTACCTGTGTTTTCTCAGGCTTTTCTTCAACCAAAATGTTGCCCTCGCTGTCCTCGATGGAGGTGATGGCAATGGGCTTAACGGCTTGTCCCTTGTTGACGATTGCTGCATAAGCTGCGTTTAACTCCAAGGGAGAGACAGGTGAAGTTCCTAGTGCGAGAGAGGGAACTGCTTGCATCGAGCTGGTGATACCTAATTGCTTTGCCTGATCAACCACTTTTTGTGGCCCGAGAAAATCAATAGTCTTGACGGCATAAATATTGTCGGAGGTTTTGATTGCTTCACGCATGTTGATCAGTGCGTTTGCATATTTTCCACCAAAATTGCCGGGGATGTACTGCTTATTGTTATCGTAGGTAAAAACGGTCGGTTCGCTTTTCATCAACGTGAGCGGTGTATAGCCGTTTTGCAAGGCTGACAAATACATGATCGGCTTGAAGGAGGAACCGGGCTGACGCTTGCCAAGCACGCGATTGAACTGACTCACCTTGTAGTCACGTCCACCTACCATCGCTTTGATATAGCCGGTAGCAGGGTCCATGGCGACGAGGGCTACCTGCAAATTCGAATTATTTTTTGGTAAGACAGAAGCAACAATATCCTCGGCCTTTTTTTGTACAACTGGATCAAGGGTCGTGTGGATTTTCAGACCGCCATGAATAAATTTTTCTTCGTCAATGCCATATTTGTTTTTTACCAAATTCGCGATGTAATCGCGGAAATAAGGAGCTGGCTCGGTTACATTCTCGTTTGCTCGCTGTTTCAGCTTGATTGGCTCCGCGTAGGCTTGCTCTGCTTCCTTCGATGTCAGTAGATTGTCGCGCTCCATCGCATTCAAAATGAGCTTTTGTCTGGCTTTTGCGCGCTCCAAATCGACAAACGGTGAATAATAAGTAGGACCCTTCGGGATGCCTGCGAGCATGGCGCTCTCTGCTACCGTCAAATCTTTGGCGTCCTTGCCGAAATAGGTTTGGGCAGCAGCTTGTACGCCATAGGCTGAATGACCGTAATAAATCTGATTCACGTACATTTCTAATATTTCATCCTTGCTGTAATTCAGTTCAAGCTGAATCGCAAGAAGGGCTTCTTTGATTTTTCGCTCCCAGGTCTTGTCCAAGCTGAGGTACAGATTTCTCGCCAATTGTTGGGTGATGGTACTGGCACCTTGACGCATGTCCATGTTAACGACATCGACATAAGCAGCCATGGCTAACCGTTTCCAATCAAAACCAAAATGCTCGCGGAACGAACGATCTTCGATAGCGATGGTCGCATCAAGCAATGCTGGTGAAATCTCTGCAAGTGGCACAGAAATCCGGTTTTCGCCACGGTGCATCGTATCCAAAACCTCTCCATTGGAAGCGTAAATCGTCGTGGTTTGCTTCACAAACGTTTCCGGGAGTGGTTGTGAGCGTAAGTACAAAATGAGTAGCAAGATGGCAAAAGAGAAACATAATAGGCTGAGAATGGTAAATTTTACAAATTTCTTAGCCCAACGCAAATAGCGCAGTAATGGGGCTTCGCGAATGACTTCCATGTGTGCCTCTCCTCCTTTCTGCGGTTGAATCAATAAAATAGGACATACTACGTTACTAGTAGTATGTGTCGCTTGCAAGCTGGTTAAACTTTCCTTGCTAGAAAAATATCTTGCAATTTGGAAGACAGCTACTATAATTTTCTTGTTATATTGTATTTTCATGCGGTTAATTGAAGGAGGTTACATAGCCATGAACATGGAATTGTGGTACACCGAAAAACAGACGGAAAATCACGGGATAACAACGAAAATTACAGAAACCCTATACAGTGAGAAATCCGAGTTTCAACAAATCGACGTAATTAATACGAAGCAGTTTGGTCGCATGTTAGTGCTCGACGGCATGGTTATGACTACCGATGTCGATGAGTTTGTCTACCATGAAATGATTTCTCATATCGCGTTGAACACGCATCCGAACCCGAAAAAGGTTCTGGTTGTAGGCGGCGGCGATGGCGGTGCTATTCGTGAAATCGTAAAGCACGCGTCTGTAGAAAAAGCAGTTCTGGCTGAAATCGACGGTGGCGTCATTGAGTCTTGCAAAAAATACTTCCCTGAGATTGCGAGTGCATTGACAGGCAATCCACGTGTAGATGTACAAGTAATCGATGGCATTAAACATATTCACGACCACAAAGGTGAGTACGATGTGATCATGGTCGACTCTACAGAGCCAGTTGGCCCGGCTGTAGGTCTGTTCGAAAAAGGTTTCTACCAAGGCATCCACGATGCTTTGAAACCAGACGGTATCATGGTTGCTCAAACGGAATCTCCTTGGTTCAACCGTGAACTGATTAAGCGTGTGTTCAAAGACCTGAAATCGATCTTCCCGGTTACTCGTCTCTACACTTGCAGCATCCCTACTTATCCATCCGGACTGTGGAGCTTCACCATCGCTTCCAAGCAACATGATCCGTTGGAAGTAGACCCAGCGAAAATCAAAGATCTGGGCACCAAATACTACAATGCGGAAGTTCACCACGCTGCTTTCAAACTGCCTAACTTTGTGGCTGAGCTGACCCGCGACTAATCGGGGGAGAACTACACCTATGCGTTTTGACGAAGCATACTCTGGAAATGTCTTTATCCGTAGTCACGGGAATTACGAAGAAAGCCAAGCGGTTATTTACGGGATGCCGATGGACTGGACAGTGAGCTTCCGTCCGGGCTCTCGTTTTGGCCCTGCCCGTATTCGTGAGGTTTCTATCGGACTGGAAGAGTACAGCCCGTACTTGGACAGGCTGTTGGAAGACATCAAATACTTTGATGCCGGCGATATTCCTCTTCCTTTTGGAAACGTGGAAGGTAGCCTGGACGCGATCCGTACATTCGTGGCAAAAGTATTGGCAGATGGCAAATTCCCATTGGGTCTGGGCGGAGAGCACTTGGTTTCCTGGCCAGTATTCCAAGCGGTTTATGAAAAGTACAAGGACATGGTCGTATTCCACTTTGACGCGCATACTGACCTGCGCGACAACTACGAGGGATACGAATACTCCCACTCCACCCCGATCAAAAAGGTATGCAACCTGATCGGCGGTAAAAATGTGTACTCTTTCGGAATCCGCAGCGGGATGAAGGACGAGTTTGAGTGGGCAAAAGAAAACATGCACCTGTACAAATACGATGTACTGGAGCCAGTGAAGCAAGTGCTGCCTACCATCGGCAACCGTCCGATCTACCTGTCGATTGATATCGATGTATTGGACCCTGCGCACGCTCCAGGAACAGGTACAACAGAAGCAGGCGGCATCACGTCTCGTGAGCTGCTCGATACTATTCACTTCATGGCAAACAACGGTGCGAATGTCATCGGTTGTGACCTGGTGGAGGTTGCTCCTGTGTATGACCACAGTGAAATGACGCAAATCGCGGCATCCAAAATCGTGCGCGAGCTGCTCTTGAGCTTTGTAAAATAAGATATCCGCTTTAAATAAGCCTTCGGTTTGCAAAAGAACCGGGGGCTTTTCCTATTAGTTGGGACGTCAATTTCAATTAATAAACATTTTAGTTTACAAAGTATAAAATTGTCAGTACAATCATAATAGTAAGATGATTGAAAAGTCGACGGAGGGTTTCCTACAAAGGAGTTGTCTGCATGAAAGAGGTATTTGCCTACGCACCATTTCGAAAGCTGTTCTTTTCCAATTTGTTCTCCGGTTTTGGGCAAGGGATGACGATGATCGGGATTGCCTGGTTCCTCGTGGAAACGACAGGTTCTGCTCAACTTTTGGGCTCGACCATGTTTACTTCTGCGGTACTGATGTTTTTCATTGGGCCGTATATCGGGACGCTCATCGATCGTTACTCCCGCAAGAAGATGCTGCTGATAGAAAACTTGATCGGATTTAGCGTGCTTGGCATGCTTGCAATCTGGGGCTTTTTCGGAGAGTACACCGAGTGGATGCTGATTGTCATCTATTTGACAACGACTTTTATGTACCAAATTCATTACCCGACGCAGTCCGCGCTGGTACAGGAGACGTTTGAGCCCAAGCACTACAACAGCATCAACAGTCTGCTCGAGATCGAAGGACAGACGGCATCCGTTCTTGCTGGCGCGTTTGCAGGGATTCTGCTTAGCTCCTATGGACTGCATGTGGTGATTATTTTCAATGCGATTACGTACTTGTTCGCCTTTACCTTGCTGTCTACCATGACGTATACCTTCACGCTGGAAAAAGAAGCGAAGCAAAACCAGGGTGTCGCGTGGACGGGGCAGTTGATGGAAAGCTGGCGGTACATTCAGCAAAAGAAAGGATTCCTGCTGTTTGGCATATCCGCACTCATGCCCTTCATCGCTGTTATGGCGACGAACTTATTGAAGCCTGTTTACATAAGCCAAACGCTGCAGGAGGGTGTCTCGGTTTATTCGCTGGGAGAGGTCACATATGCACTGGGGGCTGTGGCGGCAGGTTTACTCGTTGCGATCGTCGTTCGCAAGATGGGACAGCTGGCAGCCATGATCGGCAATACGTTGTTGTTCGCGATTGCCATTGTCGTCATGATTGCTTTGCCGTATGGCTGGGCGCTGATTGCGGCGTACACGTTTTACGGGTGGAGTAACGCTTCTGTGCGCTTGATTCGGCAATCGCTCTATATGACAGTTGTGCCGAAGCATCAGATGGGGCGGGTGATGAGCTTTTTCAACTCAATCGGCATGATGATGCGTCTGGTCCTGATCGGTTTGTTTACGGCTATGATTGATTATACGGGGGCAGGAGTCGGGTACTTGGTGTTGGCGGGTCTACTGCTGCTGGCGGCAATCGGGATTGCTGCTACCATGAGATACCTGCTGGCTGATGCCAAAGCAGAGGCTGCGGTTGCCACAGAAGAGCGATGAAGGGTAGAATGTAGGGATAAATGGGAAGCGAAAGAAAGTGGAGTGTGGAAGCAGCATGCAAGACATACAAGTGAAATTGACGGCACGGCATCATGTCGAAGGCAACTGGGAAGAAACGACCCACAGCTATGAGGGCAGGCGCGTACAAAAAGCATCCGCGTGGTACTTGACCTACAAAGAGCAGATGGAGGGCGTAGGCGAAGTAAGCACGACACTGAAGCTGACAGATACGTCCATAACGTTGGTTCGTCAGGGCGGAGTTTCAACCAGGCAGCAATTCGAAAAAGGTGCCAGCACTCATTCTACCTATCAAAGTCCCTATGGTCCGTTTGCAATGGAGACGCATACGAACAAGCTGCGAATCCGCTACGAAGCAGAGGTTCCTGTACAGGTAGAAATCGCGTACCAGCTATGGATGAATGAGCAGTACGCTGGTGAGCATGAGCTGAAAATAGAGCTAGGAAAATAAGCCGCCCTTTGCAAGGGCGGTTTTTTGCACGTACAATAGGAGTACTTGCGGCTGAAGTGGGAGGGGGATACAGCATGTTTGTACTCGCAAATGGACTAATAGCCGGTCTGGGTCTTGCTGCTTTTTTAGCGCTCGGGGATGGTTTGTTTGATACCAATACCTTTCCCGTTTTAATTGATGTCAGCTATGTACCGGGTATGGAAAACCTGCCCTCTATTGTAGAACTATTGATTCATCTGCTGATTAGTGTGATCGTCGCCTTTTTTCTCATGCACTTTTACCCGCGGGAACGAAAAGCCCGGTCGGTACGATATTTGCTGTACTGGATGCTCAGTTTTTCTGTTGCGTTTTTCCCATTTAGTGTGCTGAGTCAATCCCCGATGAGTATGACAGCGTTCCTCATCTGGATATTGGGACATTTACTGTATACCGCAATGCTTGCCATTCAGGTAGGGCGTAATCGATAAATGCATAAAAGTGCCGAATATTCGGCGAAGTGATGATTTTTTGGCAGTATGGATGAAAGGAAGGAGTGAAAGCCGGGATGCCGTTGTCAGATACGGTAGAAATGTTGCAGGCGATCTTGGGTGCTATCGATGAAGGAATTCACGTTGTGGATGCAAATGGCATTACGATTTTCTACAATCACGTCGCAGCCAAGCTCGATGGGTTGACCCCAGAAGAGGTGTTGGGAAAGCCATTGTTGGAGGTTTTTCCTTCGCTTGATCGACAGTCGAGTACCCTGCTGCGTGTTATCGATAGTGGCGAATCAATTTACAACCAGACACAGACATATAAGAACTGGAAGGGAATGCGTGTAGAGACAATCAACACGACACTCCCGGTAAGAGTAGGCAAAAGGTTAGTCGGCGCAGTCGAGGTAGCGAAGGATATCGGCAAGCTAAAAGAACTGTCGGAACGCTTGGTCGATCTTCAGGCCAAAATTAGCAAGCCGAAACGGACAAAACGCACGGTTGATGAAACGACTTTCCATTTCGAAGACATTTTGACGATGAGTGAAAAAATGAAGCGCCTCAAAGAGCGCGCTCGAAAGGCTGCCCGGACAACTTCTCCTGTATTGATATACGGCGAAACCGGGACGGGAAAAGAACTGTTTGTTCAATCCATTCACCACGCGTCTGTCCGCAGCAGTAAGCCATTCATCGCGCAAAATTGTGCCGCGCTGCCTGCCGCGCTGCTCGAAAGCTTGCTGTTTGGCACGACAAAAGGAAGCTTCACGGGAGCCGATGATCGCCCAGGATTATTCGAGCTGGCGGATGGCGGTACTCTATTTTTGGATGAACTGAACAGCATGCCGCTCGACCTGCAGGCAAAGCTGCTACGAGTCCTCCAGGACGGTCAGATCAGACGGATCGGTGGGAGCCATTCGACCAAAGTAGACGTGCGGGTAATCGCCGCAGTCAACGAAGCACCGCAGTCACTCGTGGAGCGAGGAGTCATGCGTGCCGACCTGTACTACCGGATCAACGTCGTCTCTTTTGAACTGCCGCCATTGCGCGAGCGCAGAGAAGATGTGGAGATGCTGATCGATCATTTCTTGCAAAAGTTCAACGGGATCTTCGGCATGAATGTGCGTGGAATCAGCAGGGAAGTGGCTCAATTGTTTGCTGCGTATGAGTGGCCAGGGAATGTCCGTGAACTGGAACATGTCATAGAAGCAGCCATGAATATGGTGGAGTCAGACATTATTTTGCTGGATCATCTTCCGGCTCATTTACTGGAACGCTCGCAGTCCGAGAAAAAAGAAGCGTCAATTTCGGCTCAACTCCTACCAAAGGAAGGCTGTACGCTGCCCGAAATTTTGCGTGAGGTAGAGGAAAAAGTGATCAAAGATGCGATGCAGCAAACGGATGGCAATGTACTTCGCGCCGCCAAGCTCTTGGGCATCCCAAGACAGACGCTGCAATACAAGCTCTCGCAGCGGATGATCCCTCCCTGTTGATTGCCGAAAATTCGGCAGACTCGCGAAGGATTACAGGGAATAGAAGCGCTCACAAAACGCTCTATTCCCTATTTTCTAAATCTTTTGATTTGTTGGCATGGCACTTGCATCTCTTGTTGATTGAGTGAAACGAAGAGGTTCACCATAAGACGAGAGGAGACGGGATGCACATGACAGTAGCGACAAAACGCGATTGGCGTTCGATAGAACTTTGGAAGGATGTCACGGACGAGCAATGGAATGACTGGATGTGGCAGCTTACGCACACGATCAAGACGGTCGATGATTTGAAGCAGGTGATCAACCTGACACCGGAAGAGGAAGAGGGCGTACGTATTTCTACGCAAACGATTCCACTCAACATCACACCGTACTATGCTAATCTGATGGATCCAGACGATCCAAGCGATCCCGTTCGCATGCAGTCTGTACCATTGTCCTCTGAGATGGTTCGTACCAAATACGACATGGAAGACCCACTCCACGAGGATACCGATTCTCCTGTACCCGGTCTGACACATCGTTATCCAGATCGCGTGCTTTTCCTGGTGACGAACCAATGCTCCATGTATTGCCGTTACTGTACGCGCCGTCGCTTTTCCGGTCAGATCGGCATGGGCGTGCCAAAGAAACAACTGGATGCCTGTATCGATTACATTCGCTCAAGACCAGAAGTCCGCGATGTACTGCTCTCCGGTGGAGACGGTCTGTTGATCAATGACCGCGTACTGGAGTACATCATCAGCAGCCTGCGCGACATCCCGCATGTTGAAATTATTCGGATCGGTACGCGCGCACCCGTTGTATTCCCGCAGCGCATTACTGAAAACCTGTGCAATATCTTGAAAAAATACCATCCGGTTTGGCTCAATACACACTTCAACCATCCAAAAGAGATTACACCGGAAGCGAAGCTGGCTTGCGAAATGCTCGCCAATGCTGGTGTTCCGCTCGGCAACCAGGCAGTTATTTTGGCCGGTATCAACGATTGCGCGAATACGATGAAAAAGCTGGTGCAGGACCTGGTGAAAATCCGCGTTCGCCCGTATTACATCTATCAATGCGACCTGTCTGAGGGAATCGGACACTTCCGCGCGCCCGTCAGCAAAGGGATCGAAATCATTGAGCACCTGCGCGGCCATACTTCCGGCTATGCAGTTCCGACCTTTGTAGTAGACGCTCCACACGGCGGCGGTAAAATTCCAGTCAGTCCGAATTACATCATTTCGCAAGCGTCCGATAAAGTTGTCCTGCGTAATTTTGAAGGCGTTATCACGTCCTACCCAGAGCCGAAGCAATACCATGAGCATGATGAAGAAAACTGCGAATACTGCAAGGCTGCAAAAGGCAAAGCAGTTGGTATTGCAGCACTCATGCAAGACGAGGTAGACAATCTGGAGCCGACTGATCTGCCCCGCAACAAGCGTATCAAAGCAACCAAGGTCAAATCACTCGCAGATGTTCGCACGGAGCAAAAGGCCAAGAAAGAACAGACCACTGCCGAGACCAAAGAAGCTTCAGGAAAATAAGCATGTTGAACAGCTACCCGTATGAAGGTAGCTGTTTCTTTTTTCGTAAGAATATTTCCAACTCTTCGAAGAGGATGGATGATTCGCAACTTGTGTGTTAAGATCGAGTTGTACCCATTATGAGCGGTCGCTCAGTATCGTTTCATTTTTCGAAAAAAATAAACACACTGACTGAATACTCATTCATTTATTTCCATGATTCTGATAAGATAGAAAAAACGATTTCCACGTCCAAAGACAAACTCGCAATAGAGGGGAGTAGAAAACATGCTGGCACTCATTAATTTGATCGCCTTTTTCCTGGTTCTTGCTTACGGGCTGTATTTAGCTGGGCATGTCGTGTACAGCAGATACTTGTTTATCAAGCTGGGGAAAAAGCCGGATGTGAAAAATGACTTTGGGGCACGCATCAATCTGATGCTCGACAACGTCATTTTCCACAAGAAGCTGCTAAAGGACAAAAAGAGCGGCGTGATGCACGTTGTGATGTTTTACGGTTTTATCACCTTGCAATTCGGGGCCATCGAGCTGATTATCAAAGGGCTTTCGAAAGGCTACGAGCTTCCTTTTGGCAGCGCTCACAAATATTTCTCTGTCATGCAGGAGATCACCACGTTTCTCATTTTGGCTGCAGTCGGCTACGCTTTTTACCGCCGCTATATCGAAAAGCTCAAGCGTCTGAAGCGCGGCTTCAAGTCAGGGATTGTTCTCTTGCTGATTTCCTCCCTGATGGCGACTGTATTGCTCTCGCTCGCTTTTGAACAAATTTGGCTCGGACATGAGCCATCGGCGTTCGCTCCGATCTCTTCTGTTTTCGCGATGGCTCTCTCTGCGATTGGGGTAGGGACAACGGGTGCAGTGGTAGGCTTTTACGTTTTCTGGTGGCTGCATCTGATCATCTTGCTCGGCTTCGCGGTGTATGTGCCGCAGTCCAAGCACGCGCATCTGCTGTTTGCGCCAGTCAACGTGTGGTTCAAGAAGCTGGACCCGCCAGGCAAGCTGACGAGCATTAATTTCGAGGACGAGACGCAGGAAGAATTCGGTGTCGGCAAAATCGAGGATTTTACACAAACGCAGCTCATCGACCTGTACGCTTGTGTGGAGTGCGGTCGCTGCACGAATATGTGCCCGGCCTCTGGAACGGGAAAAATGCTCTCCCCGATGGATCTGATTACGAAAATGCGCGACCATTTGACGGAAAAAGGTGCGTCGGTGACGTCGCGTACACCATGGATGCCGAGCTTCGCTTTTTCGCAGACGACTGCCAATCAGATTGCGTTCCAAGCATCTGAAGTAGCGGCGACAGCGGAAGGAGCAACCGCGGTCTATGAGAAAAGCTTGATCGGCGATGTCATTACCGAGCAGGAGCTATGGGCTTGTACGACCTGTCGTAACTGTGAAGACCAATGCCCGGTAATGAACGAGCATGTCGATAAAATCATCGATATGCGCCGCTATTTGGTTATGACAGAAGGAAGCATGCCAGCAGAAGCGCAGCGCGCCTTGAACAATATCGAGCGTCAGGGCAATCCGTGGGGAATCAACCGCAAAGACCGGACGAAATGGATTGAAGGTCTGAATGGTGAGTACGAGGTGCCAACTGTGAAGCAGGTCGAGGAATTCGAGTACTTGTTCTGGGTAGGCTCGATGGGATCGTTTGACTTGCGCAGCCAAAAAATTTCGCAGGCATTTGTGAAGCTTATGCACGAAGCCGGCGTGAAGTTCGCCATTCTGGGCAACGAGGAAAAGAACTCTGGAGATACGGCCCGCCGCATTGGTAACGAGTTCTTGTTCCAGCAGCTCGCCCAAGAAAATATCGCCTTGTTTGAAGCCTATGAAGTCAAAAAAATCGTCACCTGCGACCCGCATGCGTTCAATACGTTCAAGAACGAATATCCGGAGTTTGGGTTGAAGGCAGAGGTGTACCACCACTCTGAGCTGTTGGCGGAGTGGGTGAAGGAAGGCAAATTGAAGCCAACCAAGGAAGTCAAAGAGCGCATCACCTACCACGATTCCTGCTACTTGGGTCGCTACAACGAAATTTACGACAAGCCACGAGTGATCCTCGAAGCCATTCCTGGCGTAGAGGTAGTCGAAATGAAGCGCAGCGGCTGCGACAGCATGTGCTGCGGAGCAGGCGGCGGCTTGATGTGGATGGAGGAACATGAGGGCTCTCGTGTCAACGTCACACGTACAGAGCAAGCTCTGGAGGTCAACCCGACGGAAATCGCGAGTGCATGCCCATACTGCCTGACGATGATGAACGACGGAATCAAGACCAAAGAGCAGGAAGACCACGTTAAAACACGCGACGTCGCGGAAATTCTCGCAGACGCCATCTAGGTTCATACCATGCGCAAGTCTCGGTGCTAATCAAAGCGACGAGGCTTGCGCATTATTTTTTTGCAAAAAACTGTAAGATAAAGGAGCCAGCTGAATCTAAAGGAGTGGGAAGGGAGTGAGGAAGCTGGAGCTTGCAGAGAAAAGTTTAACAAAAACAAAAGAAGCATTATTTGATCAATTAATCCGGCACTATTTAAAAAAGGTGCTGCGACTCGTGTATTTGATGGTCAAGGACCGTAGTCTTGCTGAGGATATTACCCAGGAAGTGTTCCTGTTGGCTTACAAAAACTTGGGGAAATTCCGCCAAGAGAGCTCGATGCAAACATGGGTGTACCGAATTGCCGTCAACGAAGCGAAAAAACACCTGCGCTCGTGGTCGTTTCGTCACCTGTTTTTCAAGCCGGAAGTGGACATAGAGGTAGTGGAGGGAGCAGAGTCGGCTGTTTTGCAAAATGACCTTCGCGCCCGTTTTGCCCATCTCGTGATGAAGCTGCCGCATAGCTATCGTCAATTGATTGTCCTTCACTACTACGAGGAGTTGTCCGTAGAGGAGATCGCGGTCATTTTGGACACGTCCGCAGGAGCCATTTATACGAAAATGCACCGCGCACGCCAGAAGCTCAAAGCGCTCCTGGAAAAGGAGGGGATCGAATGAATCTGGATAAATTGCTGGCGGAATTCAAGGAAACGGCTGACCGGACACTGTTGCGCGGAATGGACGATACGACTGGCTTGGAGGAGAGGATTCGCATGAATATCGAGAAGAAAGGCAAGAAAAGGTTTCGTTTCATCTACCCCGTAAGCGCAGCGCTTGTTGCGGTCGCGCTTGTCATCGTGCTTACCCCTTATCTACTGCAGAAGGAAAGCACGACGAGTACACATACGCCGAAGGAAACGTCTGCCGAGCCAGGTACCCATCAAAAGCCCGATCCAAAAGCTCACCCGGCCTCTGATGATCAGGTGATTATGGAAACGGTAGATGAGATCATCGATGTCTTGCGTGTTGGGATGACACAAGAACAAATGAAAGAAAAGATTTCGATCCCTTACAAAGTTGTAGACGATTATGGCGGAAGCGGGGACGATGGCACAGAAGAGTACTGGGGCTATTCGATTCTCGCAAAAGAAGGATATCAGCGAAAAGACTGGACAATGATCGAGACAGAGGCTCTACTAAAAAGAGACGTGGGCTTGGAGATGTTAGTTGGATGGAAGGATAAAAAGCTTCATTGGTATTCCGTGAGCTATGTCCAAGGCAAAGACGTCTATTTTTTCAAGCTGAATAGCAACGGAACTGTCCAAGAAGAAATCGTTCAAGATGGTGCCGAGACACCTGCTCCTCCGTCCATATTCGATTTAAAGACAGAGGAACAGGATCGTTATTACAATTACATGTATGAGAAAAAAGATGAGCTTTTGCGTGGATTATCTCCAATCGATGTATGGAAGCTGTATGTGCAAGCACAGCAAGAGGGTCAGCTCGAAATGCAGTACGCTTTGCATATCGAGGACGATGGATTCGAGAAGCCAACACTGGAGCAATATTTGGAAGATATGAAAAAAGATCCGGTTGGAGCACGAAATAGCTGGAAGCAGTTGAAAACGATGCGAGAGTTGGCAAATGACTTAACGCTTGAACAAACGTCTGACAAGGAAGCGGTTGTATGGGTGACCTTCAAGGACAACAGGGATAAGGTTGGATATAAAATGCAGAAAAACAAACAAGGCATCTGGAAACTAAGCTGGATGGCACGACAATAGCAGCAACAGCCTGGCTTTCACAAAAGTCAGGCTGTTCTTTTTTTCATTATAGATTGACTATTCGTACGGAAGACGGCAAAATAAAAGTATGCAAAATGAACGAACGCTCGATCAATTTAGTTTTTATTGATGTGAAACATCATCCGAATGGAGGGCATTCGATGAAAACGGTCATTGCAGGGGCAGCGCGTACCCCTTTTGGTAAGTTTGGTGGCTCTTTGAAAGCGCTATCGGCAGTAGAGCTCGGCTCCATTGTGATCAAGGAAGCGGTAGAGCGCGCTGGTATTTCCGGCGATCAGGTGGACGAAGTGATCATGGGTATGGTCTTGCAGGCAGGTGCGGGTCAGGTGCCCTCACGCCAGGCAGCTCGCAAAGCTGGTTTGCCGTGGAATGTAGCGAGTGAGACGATCAACAAAGTATGCGCGTCCGGGATGCGTGCAGTGACGATGGGGGACCAGATCATTCGGGCCGGAGACGGAGAAATCATCGTCGCTGGCGGCATGGAGAGCATGAGCAACGCACCGTATGCACTGCCAGATGCACGTAACGGAATGCGGATGGGAGATTCGACCGTTCGCGATCTCATGATGTACGACGGCCTCACTTGCCCGTTTCATCAAGTGGCGATGGCTGTTCACGGCAGCAATGTGGCGGAAGAGAACGGGATTACGCGAGAAGAGCAGGATGCGTGGGCGCTGCGCAGCCAGCAGAGAGCCGCACAAGCGATGGAAAAAGGACTTTTTGCCGACGAGCTTGTCTCGGTTTCCATTCCGCAAAGAAAAGGGGATCCGCTGCAAGTAACCGTCGATGAAGGACCACGTCCGGATACCACCGAGGAAGGATTGGCGAAGCTGCCACCCGTGTACAAAAAGGACGGAACAATCACGGCAGGCAATGCACCAGGAATCAACGACGGGGCGGCAGCAATGGTGCTGATGTCAGACGCGAAAGCACAACAGCTGGGCATCAAGCCGCTTGCGACGATACTGGGGCACGCCGCAGTCGGCGCAGAAGCTCCTTATATCGCGACAACTCCGGGGCTTGCGATCAACAAGCTCTTGGAAAAGACAGGTGTCTCGCTTTCGGAGATCGATCTATTTGAGGTAAACGAAGCGTTTGCCGCGGTGATTTTGACAAGTGGCAAAATCGTTGGCTGGGACGCAGAGAAAGTGAATGTAAACGGGGGAGCGATTGCGTTCGGACACCCGATTGGCGCGAGTGGGGCTCGGATCATTATGCACCTTGCTTATGAATTAAAAAGACGAGGCGGCGGCTTAGGGATCGCGGCCATTTGCAGTGGTGCCGCACAGGGTGACGCCATCTTGATTAAAGTAGAGTAAGGGAGGCCTTTTTACATGAACGTACAAACGATTATGGTCATCGGGGCAGGACAGATGGGCAGCGGGATTGCCCAAGTAGCGGCGCAGGCTGGCTTTCGCGTTTTTCTGAACGATGTCCAGCAAGCATTTGTAGAGCGCGGTCTGGCCACGATTACGAAAAACTTGTCACGCAACGTGGAAAAAGGCAAGCTCAGCGAAGCAGATAAGGAAGCGATTCTCGGCCGTTTGACACTGTCTACTGATCTGGCAGATGCGTCTGAAGCAGATTTTGTGGTAGAAGCGGTGACAGAAAACATGGCGGTCAAAACGCAAATCTTTTCCAAGCTGGATGAAGTATGTCCGCCGCATACGGTGCTCGCGAGCAATACATCCTCGCTGCCGATTACTGAGATTGCGGCAGTTACAAAGCGGCCGGAAAGAGTAATCGGGATGCATTTTATGAACCCCGTTCCAGTGATGAAGCTGGTTGAGATCATCCGTGGGCTGCAAACGTCCGATGAGGTCTATCAGCTGACAGAAGATTTGTCCAAACAAATGAGCAAGGTACCCGTGAGCGTCAACGATTTCCCAGGTTTTGTGTCCAATCGGGTACTGATGCCAATGTTGAATGAAGCGATTTATTGCGTGTACGAAGGAGTTGCAACACCGGAAGCGATCGATGAAGTGATGAAGCTGGGCATGAACCATCCGATGGGACCGCTTCAACTGGCTGATTTCATCGGGCTGGATACTTGCCTCTACATTATGGAAGTACTGCACGAAGGGTTCGGTGATTCGAAATACCGCCCATGCCCATTGCTGCGCAAGTACGTAAAAGCAGGATGGCTAGGCAAAAAATCCGGTCGTGGTTTCTACGTGTACAGCTAGCCGAAGATTTCGCAGAAAGGTAGGACGGACATGGATTTCCGATTGAACGAAGAGCAAGAGATGATGCGCCGCATGGTGCGAGACTTTGCCCAGAAAGAGATCGCACCATTCGTCCCGGTGATGGAGGAGACGGACCAGTTTCCACGTCAGATCCTCAAAAAGATGGGCGAAATGGGGCTCATGGGCATTCCAATCGCCGAAGAGTGGGGAGGAGCGGGAGCGGACTTTATTTCCTACATTTTGGCCATTCACGAGATTTCCAAGGTGAGTGCGACAGTAGGTGTCATTTTGTCCGTGCATACCTCCGTCGGGACGAATCCGATTCTCTACTTTGGTACCGAGGAGCAAAAACGCAAATACGTGACCAAGCTTGCGAGTGGGGAATACCTCGGAGCTTTTGCCTTGACTGAGCCGCATGCAGGTTCTGATGCGAGCAGTATCCGAACCACAGCCGTGAAAAAAGGCGATGAATACATCCTGAACGGAAACAAGGTGTTCATCACAAACGGCGGGGAGGCTGATACGTATATCGCCTTTGCCGTTACTGACTCGACAAAAGGACCCAAGGGAATATCGGCCTTTATCGTAGACAAGGATACCCCGGGCTTCACGGTTGGGAAAAAGGAAAAGAAGATGGGACTTCACGGTTCCTATACGACAGAGCTCATATTCGACAATGCCCGTGTACCGGCTGCCAACCTGCTTGGACAGGAAGGGGAAGGCTTCTGTATCGCGATGGCGAATCTGGATTCTGGTAGAATCGGGATTGCTGCACAAGCCCTTGGTATTTGCGAGGCCGCAGTCCAATACGCGACAGAGTACGCGCGGGAACGCAAGCAGTTCGGACAATCGATTGCCAAGCAGCAAGCCATCGCTTTCAAGCTGGCTGACATGGCGACAAAAGCAGAAGTAGCCCGATTGCTGGTATACCGAGCGGCGTGGCTGCGCAGTCAAGGAATTGCTTGTGGAATGGAAGCCTCGATGGCAAAACGCTTTGCCACAGACTCTGCGATGGAGCTCGCCACAGAAGCAGTACAAATCTTTGGCGGCTATGGCTACACCAGAGAATATCCGGTTGAGCGACTATTCCGGGATGCGAAAGTAACGCAAATCTATGAGGGCACCAACGAAATTCAGCGAATTGTTATCGCCAAGCATTTGCTTGCTGATTGATAGAAAAATGAAAAGCACATGGGGGAGTGAGCCATATGAATTTCCAACTGACGGAAGAACATGACATGATGCGCAAGATGATTCGCGACTTTGCAGAGAATCAAGTAGCTCCGACAGCAGCCGAGCGCGACGAAGAAGAGTGCTTTGATCGTTCCATTTTTGAACAAATGGCTGAGCTTGGACTGACAGGCATTCCTTGGCCCGAACAATACGGCGGAGCAGGTGCAGATTACCTGAGCTACGTTATTGCAGTGGAAGAACTCTCCCGTGTGGATGCCTCTATTGGGGTGACACTGTCTGCCCATGTCTCCTTGGCGAGCTGGCCGATTTACAAATTCGGGACAGAGGAGCAAAAGCAAAAGTTTTTGCGTCCATTGGCAGAAGGCAAGAAGATGGGCGCGTACTGTTTGACCGAGGCGGGATCTGGCTCCGATTCTGCTGGAATGCGCACGACAGCCGTACGCGATGGCGATCACTACATTTTAAATGGCACCAAAATCTTCATTACCAATGCAGGCGAAGCCGAAATCTACATCGTATTCGCGGTCACTCAACCAGAGCTGAAGCATAAGGGCATCACGGCTTTCATCGTTGAAAAAGGCATGGATGGCTTCACGATGGGGAAAAAGGAGAAAAAGCTGGGCATCCGTTCCTCGCCAACACTTGCGGTCAATTTTGAAGATGTGCGCGTGCCGGTAGAAAATAGACTGGGTGAAGAAGGTCAAGGCTTCAAGATCGCAATGATGACATTGGACGGTGGAAGAAACGGTATCGCTGCTCAAGCATTGGGAATTGCACAAGGTGCGTACGAGCATGCACGGAATTATGCCAAAGAACGCAGTCAGTTCGGCAAACCAATCGCTTCCTTGCAGGCAATCCAGTTCAAACTGGCAGACATGGCAACCAAGATCGAGGCATCCCGTTTGCTCACTTATCAAGCAGCGTGGCTGGAGGATCAAGGTCTACCATATGGCAAAGCATCTGCGATGTCCAAAGTATTTGCAGGGGATACGGCGATGGAAGTGACAACCGAGGCTGTTCAAGTTTTCGGAGGTTACGGCTACACGCGGGAGTATCCTGTGGAGCGCTTCATGCGTGATGCCAAAATTACACAAATCTATGAAGGAACAAATGAAATCCAACGTGTCGTGATCAGCAATTTCCTGCTAAAAGAGTAGGAAGCTGTCCCGTCTTCCAACACGATTACACACATAGAAAAGAAAAGTTTGGCTTTGTGCTCTTACTCGCGTATAATGATCTGCGATGATACAAAAGTAGAGTGTTTGCGCCTTCTTTTCTATGAGGCGTCTGACCAAACGCTCAGTCGGTTGGAAAGGTGGATTTTGGAGTGTCTGACAAGAGAAAAACGATACCGTCCCTGGTAAAGGACCCAAAACTGATCGAGAGAAGACGAGAGCAGATTATTGAGGCTGCCGTTCATCTCTTCATTAATAAAGGTTTTCATAAAACGACGACAAGGGAGATTGCCCGGGCGTCTGGATTTAGTATTGGTACGTTGTACGAGTATATCGAGTCAAAAGAAGACGTGCTTTATCTTGTTTGCGATGCCATTCATGCGGAGATGGAGACGCGCTTGCGTGAAGCGATCAACTTCAACGGAACTGGCTTGAAAACATTAAAGGTAGCACTAAAAAGTCTGATCCGCGTGATGGATCAGATGAGCGACCGCGTGTTGCTTATTTATCAGGAAGCCAAATCATTGCCAAAAGAAACACTCCGCTACGTATTGGGCCGTGAAGAAGCCATTTCGCATATTTTCGTGGAAATCCTGGAAAAAGGGATTGCCGATGGTTCGTTGCGCATTGACGAAAAGAACGTCAAGCTAATGGCGGACAATATCATGGTTTTGGGCGAAATGTGGGTCTTCCGCCGCTGGGCATTGAAAAAGCACTATACCATTGAGGAGTACACAGAGAAGCAAATTGCCCTGTTGCTTCGCGAAATCAGTGTCTCCGATTAAGAAGAGAGTTTAAAAAGTCTGGGAAACATAGGGTGCCAAGCATACTTCGCGTCTACCGCGCCTTGATCTGCTTGGCCCTGTTTTTCCGCCTTTTTAAACGTATAAAAAGGAGAGTGGAACGATGGAAACGGAAGTGTATCGTCCGCAAAACAAGGTTCGCTTTGTGACCGCAGCCAGTCTGTATGATGGTCACGACGCCTCGATTAATATCATGCGCCGTATTTTACAATCGTCGGGAGTAGAGGTTATCCATCTCGGACATAACCGCTCTGTTGACGATATTGTAACAGCCGCTGTCCAGGAGGATGTGCAAGGGATTGCCATCAGTTCCTATCAAGGCGGTCATGTGGAGTATTTCAAATACGTAATTGATCTATTACGCGAGCGGGGAGCAGAGCATATCCGTGTTTTTGGCGGCGGTGGCGGCGTTATCGTTCCACGCGAGATTCGGGAATTGGAAGAGTACGGAGTCTGTAAGATTTACTCGCCAGATGACGGCAGACGATTGGGCTTGCAGGGCATGATCAACGACATGATCAGACGCAGCGACTTCCCAACCGTCAAGCAGCTGGAGGAAGAAGTAGCAGGCTTGCGCGAGCAAAACCATCAGGCGATTGCCCGGCTTATTTCCGTTGCGGAGTATGCAGTGGACCAGCCCGAATGGACAGAGCCTCTCCGTGAAAGTTTAGTGGAAGCCGATTCAACCATACCGGTATTAGGGATTACAGGTACGGGTGGAGCAGGAAAAAGCTCATTAACCGATGAGCTTGTTCGTCGATTTATTCGCGTTTATCCCGAGAAGACGGTTGCAATCTTGTCTGTCGATCCATCCAAGCAAAAATCAGGTGGAGCGTTACTTGGTGACCGCATCCGCATGAATGCCAACTCGACACCCCGCGTTTATATGCGCAGTCTCGCTACTCGCAAATCAGGCATGGAGCTGTCTGCTGCATTAAAAGACGCGATTCAAGTAACGCGCTCTGCCCATTTTGATCTGATCATTGTGGAAACGAGCGGGATTGGTCAGGGGGATGCGCAGGTCACAGAAGTGTGCGACGTCTCCATGTATGTCATGACCAGTGAATTCGGGGCGCCATCTCAGCTGGAAAAGATTGATATGCTCGACTTCGCTGATGTGATCGCGATCAATAAATTTGAGCGCAAAGGCTCAGAGGACGCTCTTCGCGAGGTTCGCAAGCAATATCGACGCAATCATCAGCTTTTTGAGCTGCCGGATGAGAAGGTTCCTGTGTATGGTACGATTGCGAGCCAGTTTAACGACCCGGGAACAAATGTGTTGTTTGCTGCCTTGATGCATCGGATTGTAGAAAAGACTGGCGTTGACTGGTCTGTAGAGCATTTGGATACGACTCCCGTAAAGATTCATAAAACTTCGTTGATTCCGACAGAGAGAATCAATTATTTGCAAGACATTGCCAACACCGTTCGTCAATATCGTGCCTATACGGAAGAACAGTCAGCGATTGCACGCAAGCTTTTTCAGTTGCAGGGTGCGAAGGAAACAATTCTGGCCTCGGGAGATTCTGCGGCTTCCGAGCTGGTTGCGGTACTTGATAAACAAATCGTTCTCTTTGAAGAAAAGCTGCATCCGGAGTGCCGACGTATCCTGGAAAATTGGCCCAAGCTCAAGGAGGCCTATCGGAAGGATCAATTCGTCACGAAAATTCGCGACAAGGAATTGGTTACCAAGCTGTTCAGCGTATCTTTGTCGGGTACACGCATTTCAAAAGTAGCCGTCCCTGATTACGAGGATTGGGGCGAAATTTTAAAGTGGTCGTTAAAAGAAAATGTCCCGGGGGAATTCCCGTATACTGCAGGAGTATTTCCGTTTAAACGCGAGGGAGAAGACCCCAAGCGACAATTTGCAGGCGAAGGTACTCCAGAGCGGACGAACAGACGCTTTCACTTCCTGTCTCAAAATGATGAAGCGAAGCGACTCAGTACTGCTTTTGACTCGGTTACGCTGTATGGAGAGGACCCTGACTACCGCCCGGATATTTACGGGAAAATCGGTACGAGTGGGGTTAGCATTTGTACTTTGGATGACATGAAAAAGCTGTACGCCGGCTTTGATCTTTGTGCACCTAGCACCTCTGTGTCCATGACAATCAACGGTCCTGCTCCTATGATTTTGGCCATGTTCATGAATACGGCGATTGAGCAGCAGTTGGATGCCTTTGTTCAAAAAGAAGGGCGTCAGCCTACCGAAGAGGAAGCGAAGCAAATCAGAGCGTACACGCTGTCGACTGTTCGCGGAACCGTTCAGGCAGATATTTTGAAAGAGGATCAAGGGCAAAACACGTGTATCTTCTCGACAGAATTTGCCTTGCGGATGATGGGGGATATCCAGCAGTATTTTATCGACCATAAAGTGCGGAACTACTACTCCGTGTCCATTTCCGGCTATCATATTGCGGAGGCGGGGGCGAATCCGATTACGCAGCTTGCGTTTACGCTGTCTAACGGATTTACCTATGTCGAGTACTATTTGAGCCGCGGGATGAACATCGATGACTTTGCGCCGAACCTGTCCTTCTTCTTCTCCAATGGTCTCGATCCGGAATACACCGTGATTGGACGTGTGGCTCGCCGGATTTGGGCAACTGTGATGAAAAATCGTTATGGTGCAAATGACCGCAGTCAAAAGCTGAAGTACCACATTCAGACGTCCGGCCGTTCCTTGCACGCGCAGGAGATGGATTTCAACGATATCAGAACGACTTTGCAGGCCTTGATTGCGATTTACGACAACTGTAATTCTCTCCATACGAATGCATACGACGAAGCGATTACAACCCCGACTGAGAACTCTGTGCGACGGGCGATGGCGATTCAGATGATCATCAACAAGGAAATGGGACTCGCCAAAAACGAGAACCCGCTTCAAGGGGCATTCATCATCGATGAGCTGACAGATCTGGTAGAAGAGGCAGTTATGCAAGAGTTCGAGCGGATCAGTTCTCGCGGAGGCGTGCTGGGGGCAATGGAGACTCAATACCAGCGCGGCAAAATTCAAGACGAGTCCATGTATTACGAAATGAAAAAGCATACGGGTGAACTGCCAATTATTGGGGTGAACACGTTCATTAACCCGAATGCATCCGAGGACGATTACGAGATTGAATTGGCTCGCGCGACCGAAGAGGAAAAAGAACAGCAAATCATAAATCTCCGTGCGTTCCAGGAGCGCCACAAGGATGTTTCTGCGGCTGCACTCCGGCGCCTGCAGGAAGTGGCTATGGCGGGAGAGAACATCTTTGCCGAGCTGATGGAGACGGTAAAAGTAGCATCGCTTGGACAAATCAGTGCTGCCCTGTATGAAGTGGGTGGCCAATACCGCAGAAATATGTAAGACAAATCCCTCGGTAACGATTGCCGAGGGATGTCTTTGGTTTTGGTGTCGACAAGAATTAGTCAGCCCCTGTTTGAAAGCCTTGCATTTTCGTCTAAAATAAGGAATACTGTATGATAGCCTTCTTATGTTGTACGTTGTACAATCGAAGAAATCGATATCATTTATGAATGACTTATACAGGCCTGCGTCCCCCGAACAGGGCACCGGGTCAGTATTCAAATCAATCGTTTTCATATGGAAAGGACGTGCCCTGAGTGAGTCAATTGTTTGCTCATATTGATTCCGAGAAACTGAGTGAGATGGCGTTAGTTGACATTGCGTATGAAATTTTGCGTGAAACTAACCGCACTTACAACTTCCGCGAGCTGATGAATGAACTGGTTGCAGTGCGCAAGCTAACTGATGAACAACTCATGGCAATCATCGCGCAAGTATACACAGAAATTAACATTGATGGCCGTTTCGTGTGCCTTGGTGACAATGTATGGGGATTGAAACGTTGGTACCCAACTGACACCGTGGAGGAAACTCAAGAGGGTGGCGGAACGAAGAAGAAGAAAATCGTCACGGAAGACGACTTCGACGATTACGATACCGAAGACGAAGGTGTCGAAGAATACGAAGACGACGATGTTGTCATCTTTGAGGACGAAGAGGAATTCGTCGACGAAGATTCTGATATCGAAGAAGAAGAAATCGATGGAGAAATCGACGAGGAAGAACTCGAAGACGAAGAAGATGAGATGTTCGAAGAGGACGAAGAGCTTGAGGAAGAGGAATCCGACGAAGAGCTCGACGACGAAGACGAGAAATAGATCCTTGACTTCCGCTTAAGGGACAGATAAAATACTCCTTGGGCTTCACATGAAGAAGGATCAAATATGGGAAACTATAAAACAAAAGTGCCCCTACCCCATTTCTTTACGGGATAGGACTCGCTTTTGTTTTTCTTTTTTTTTGGAGCCGTCTTCATTCGATTTTTATAACAACTTAAGGGTGAGGGAAAGAGGGGACGTTAACGATGACGAAGTATATTTTTGTGACAGGCGGGGTTGTATCCTCGTTGGGAAAAGGAATTACAGCGGCTTCTCTGGGCCGACTCTTGAAAAATAGGGGTCTGAAGGTAACCATTCAGAAGTGTGACCCATACATCAACGTTGACCCGGGAACGATGAGTCCATATCAACACGGGGAAGTTTTCGTAACGGACGATGGTGCGGAAACAGACCTGGACTTGGGCCACTATGAGCGCTTTATCGATATCAACCTGAGCGCTAACTCCAATATGACGACGGGTAGAATTTACTCGACTGTCATCGCCAAAGAACGCCGTGGCGACTATTTGGGAGGAACCGTTCAAGTAATTCCTCACATCACGAACGAAATCAAAGATCGCATTTTCCGTGCAGGTCGCGAAACCGGGGCAGATGTAGTGATTACCGAGATCGGTGGAACTGTTGGGGATATCGAGAGCTTGCCATTCCTTGAATCCATTCGCCAGATCAAAAGTGACATCGGTCGTGAAAACGTCATGTACATCCACGTAACCCTGGTACCATATATCAAGGCAGCAGGTGAAATGAAAACCAAACCTACGCAACACAGCGTGAAAGAACTGCGCAGCTTGGGTATTCAACCAAATGTGATCGTGACACGTACGGAGCAACCGATGACGCAAGAAATGAAAGACAAGTTGGCTCTGTTCTGTGATATCGATAAAAACGCGGTAGTGGAATGTGTAGACGCTGATAGCCTTTACGATGTGCCACTGCAATTGCAGGCACAAGGATTGGACGATTACGTATGCCGCCACCTGGGGCTGACTTGCCAGGATGCGGATATGACAGAGTGGAAATCGCTCGTATCGAAAATCAAAAACCTGTCGAAAACGACTACCATTGCAATTGTTGGTAAATATGTAGAATTGCATGATGCTTACTTGTCCGTAGCAGAAGCGCTGTACCATGGTGGCTATGCGAACGACTCCAAAGTAGAAATCAAATGGGTGCACGCGGAAGAAGTTACGCCAGAAAATGTTGGCGAATTGCTCGGTGATGTAAATGGTATCCTCGTACCAGGCGGCTTTGGCGATCGTGGTATCGAAGGTAAAATCATCGCTACGCGCTATGCTCGTGAAAATAAAGTGCCATTCCTCGGAATTTGCCTGGGTATGCAAATCGCTGTGATCGAGTTCGCTCGCCACGTAGCGGGTATGGATGGAGCAAACAGCTCCGAGATCAACCCGAATACAGCGTATCCGGTGATTGACCTTTTGCCAGAGCAAAAAGATATCGAGGACAAGGGCGGTACAATGCGTCTGGGCCTCGGTCCAACCAAAGTGGAAGAAGGCACGCTGACTGAGGCTGCATACGGAAGCACTCTGGTTTATGAACGTCATCGTCATCGCTATGAAGTGAACAACGAATACCGTGATCAATTGGCGCAAATGGGCTTGCGTTTTGCGGGTACAACTCCAGATGGTCGTCTGGTTGAAATCGTGGAAGTTCCCGAACATCCATGGTATGTAGCGACACAGTTCCATCCAGAGTTCACATCCCGTCCGAACCGTCCACAGCCACTGTTCCGTGACTTCGTGAAGGCTTCCCTGAACAAATAACATAGATCGATAAATAGAAAGACGCACCCGCGATGTATTCGCAGGTGCGTCTTGTGCTTTTAGAAGCAGATCAATGGAACAAGGGTGATAGCCAGGCTACCCAGTAGGCGGCGGGAATGAGTAGGAATTGAGCCAAAATCGTTCCGATAAAACGTGAGATCATCAGCCACAGGTACATATCACGAATCGATTGCTGCGTGGTTTTCCCTTGCATTGCTTTTTCTGTCAAAAGGGCAATTTGCGGGTCTACCAGAATCGTCATGAAAATCGTGGCAAAACCGTTGATTAATCCGGAAGACATCAAAACGGTTGCTTTGTAATCGGGGGCTAGCAATGTCGCGTACAACACGGACAGTACGCTGCTTGTGTAGATGGCTGTCCCAAATGCATTTAATAACAGTAATCGTTTGGGAACGCCTTTGATTCGAAACCGAGAGATGGCTTGCCAGCTAGGAATCCGAACATGGTGGTGGACACGTCGGATGGTATCGACACTAACTGCCGTGCGAATCATTTGTGGAATCGAGCCAGCTATCTCCAAGTGCGAGATCATTCGTTTCGATATTTGGACAAAAGTGGGAAACAGTACAATAGCCGCCAAGGTTCCGAGCGAGGACGCTGCAATAATTACGTGCAAATGCGTGCTAGGATCAAAGTGTTCCATTGCAGCTTGATCCATCAATCCCCCAGTAAAGGGTCCTTGAATCAGGTTGGAAGTACGGGAGAGGAGCAATACGATCCCGACCAAAGACATCGCTACAGCAATCCTGCCCGTTTGTACCCCTGCAAAACGGATTCCGTAGGTAAGTGTCTCTGTCGTATGGATAATAAATGTTAACAAGCAAATCAGCCACAGAGCATCCATAGTAAGTATCTGGCTCCTTGTGTGTAGGGGAAATTGGTTTTTCCATTATACTCGAAATGAGGCCCATGGGAAATTTTAAGTTGACGTTTAGCAAAAAAGGTGAAGGAGTTTCCTGATTTTAGGCGAACCCATAATAATTAAGAAAACGCATTCGTCAGGGGGGAATCAGATTGTTCGACAAACAAGATAAAAAGGTACTGGTTGTGGATGACCAGTATGGGATTCGCATTTTACTGTATGAGGTGCTGGGAAAAGAAGGGTACAAGACCTTTCAGGCAGCAAACGGGAAAATGGCATTGGAAATCGTGGAAAAAGAATCACCAGATTTGGTTATCCTCGACATGAAGATCCCTGGGATGGATGGTATTGAGATCTTGAAACACATCAAGAAGATCAATCAGGAAATCAAAGTCATCATGATGACAGCTTACGGAGAGCTGGACATGATCAAAGAAGCAACACAACTGGGAGCATTGACTCATTTTACAAAGCCTTTTGATATCGATGAACTACGAATGGCAGTACATCAGCAATTAGCTTGTTAGAAACAGACTGCAAAGGTCAGGGTACAAGCGTCCCTGTTAACAAATGCTTGTCTGTGGTATAATAAGCCACATGACTGAAGTCTGCTAGAGGAGGATTTACAAAATGCCACTGGTACCTATGACCGCTTTTACCGAAGACGTCAAAAAGCATAAATACGCCGTCGGACAATTTAACCTGAACAATCTGGAGTTTACTCAAGCGATTACGGAAGCTGCGATGGAAGAAAAATCGCCTGTGATCTTTGGTGTTTCTGAGGGTGCATTGAAATACATGGGGATCGATTATACAGTAGCGATTGCAAAAGTGGCTGCTGAACGAGCAGGAGTTCCTGTTGCTTTGCATCTTGACCATGGTAGCAATTTTGACATGGTAATGAAGTGCATTCGTGCTGGGTTCTCTTCTGTTATGTTCGATGGTTCCCATCATTCGTTTGAAGATAACCTTCGCCTGACCAAACAGGTTGTAGAGGCTGCTCACGCTGTTGGCGTATCGGTAGAAGGTGAACTCGGTACCATCGGCGGGGTGGAAGACGACTTGTCTGTTGACGAGGAAGATGCCACTCTGGCAAATCCTGAGGAAGCAATCCGCTTCTGGGAAGAAACAAAAGTAGACTACGTAGCGATTGCTGTAGGTACAGCACACGGTATGTACAAAGGAGTTCCAAAAATCCGCTACGACATTATCGAAAAAGTAGCGAGCAATATTGGAGCGCCGATCGTTCTTCACGGTGGTTCCGGCGTACCAGACGAAGCGATTATCGAATCCATCCGTTTGGGCGTAGGAAAAATCAATGTAAATACAGAAAGCCAAGTCGCATGCACGGAAACAGTTCGCAAAGTGCTGGCTGCCAAGCCGAATGAGATCGACCCACGCAAATACCTGGGCCCTGCTCGCGATGCGATCAAGGAAGTAGTCAAAGGAAAAATGCGCCTGTTCGGAAGCAGCAACCGCGCGTAACTGGGAGGATAATCATGCGTTTTTTGATCGATACAGCAAACGTTGAAGAAATTCGCGAGATTCACGAATGGGGAGTTCTGGCGGGCGTAACGACAAATCCGTCTCTGGTTGCCAAAGAAGGACGCGATTTTGTTGAAACCCTGAAAGAAATTCTCGATATTGTTGACGGTCCGATCAGTGCCGAAGTCATCAGTACCGATGCAAAAGGCATGATCGAAGAGGGAGAGAAGCTCGCTGCTCTCTCGAAAAACATCGTCATCAAGCTGCCAATGACCGCAGAAGGTTTGAAGGCAACCAAGTATTTTGCCAAGCGCAAAATCAGAACAAACGTAACACTGGTGTTCTCCGCGAACCAGGCACTTTTGGCTGCGCGCGCAGGTGCGAGCTTCGTGTCTCCGTTCCTGGGACGCTTGGATGATATTGGTCAAGATGGTATGCAATTGATCGAAGATATTGCAGAAATCTTTTCTGTTCACGGTATCGACACCGAAATCATTGCGGCATCTGTGCGCCACCCTGTTCACGTAACGGAGGCAGCCCGCCGTGGTTCTCACTTCGCTACCATTCCAGCGAAAGTCTTCAAACAACTCATTGCCCACCCACTGACAGACAGTGGCTTGGAGAAATTCCTCGCTGACTGGGCAAGCATGCAAAAATAAGGACACGTGTTGAAAGTCCAAGCACCTTTTCCATTGGGGAAGGTGCTTCTTTCCCGATTACGCCTGAGGAGAGCAAAGCATGGATAAGCTGATCATCAACGGTGGAAAACCGCTCGCGGGGACGGTGACCATCAGCGGAGCAAAAAACAGCGCGGTCGCACTCATTCCAGCAGCGTTGCTGGCAGATGGACCCGTTGTTATTGAGAATCTCCCCCGTATTCAGGATGTAGGTATTTATCACGAGCTCTTGCAGGAAATGGGAGCTGACGTGCTGTTCGAAGAAGATTGGATGGAAGTAGACGGACGCAGTATGAGGCTGATGCTCATGCCAAATGGTCGCATCAAAAAGCTTCGTGCCTCGTACTATTTGTGGGGAGCTTTGCTCGCCAAGTTCGGTGAAGCCCAGGTAGGCTTGCCAGGTGGCTGTGATTTGGGCCCGCGTCCAGTAGATTTGCATATCAAAGGCTTTGAAGCGATGGGCGCCGAAGTGGAGAACAAAAACGGCGTCATGACTATCCGTGCCCAAAATGGACGTTTGCAGGGTGCGCGAATTTATCTCGATCTGGTCAGTGTTGGTGCGACCATTAACATCATGCTGGCTGCTGCCAAAGCAGACGGTGTGACCATTATTGAAAACGCCGCCCGTGAGCCTGAGATCGTCGATGTAGCAACCTTGCTCAACAATATGGGAGCAAACATCAAAGGGGCAGGAACGGACATGATCCGCATTCAAGGCGTCGAACGCTTGCGCGGATGCCGTCATACGATTATCCCCGATCGAATCGAAGCGGGGACGTACATGATTGCGGCAGCGGCTACCAACGGCAATGTGATGGTGGAGAATGTTATTCCGAAACATTTGGAGTCTGTAACGGCCAAGCTGCGCGAAATTGGTGTGCACGTGGTAGAGCAGGATGACAGTATTCAAGTCATCGGACATGATTCTTATCGATCAATCGATGTGAAAACGAGTCCGTATCCGGGTTTTCCAACGGATCTCCAGCAGCCGATCACGACCTTGCTGACTCTTGCCAAAGGCTCAAGCATCGTGACGGACAATATTTACAGCTCGCGTTTTCGACATGTAGATGAACTGCGCCGTATGGGAGCTTCCTTGAAGATTGAAGGAAGATCGGCTGTCATCGAAGGCGGAAGCAAACTGAATGGTGCCAAGGTGGTGGCTTCAGATTTGCGTGCGGGAGCAGCTTTGTTCATTGCCGGCCTGGCAACGAACGGCACGACAGAATTAGAAGGACTCGAACATATAGATCGTGGCTACGAAAACCTGGTGGGCAAGTTGCAAGCCTTGGGGGCCGACATTACTCGTGTGGGCCTGCAAAGCATGGAAAACCACCAGCGTTAACCAATCACCAGGAGAGGAGTCTTCCAGAATGGAACGCAGTTTAACACTTGAATTGGTACGTGTGACTGAAGCCGCTGCTTTGGCTTCTGCCAGTTGGATGGGTCTCGGAAAAAAAGATGAGGCTGATGATGCGGCAACGACCGCAATGCGCAATGAATTTATGAAAGTGCCGATGGATGGCGTCGTAGTAATTGGCGAGGGCGAAATGGACGAAGCGCCAATGCTTTACATCGGTGAGCGTCTGGGCCAGGGAGTGGCTCCAGCAGTCGATGTGGCTGTAGACCCTTTGGAGGGAACAAATATCCTTGCAAAAGGTACGTGGGGAGCGATTTCGGTCATTGCTATCGCAGACCGCGGAAATTTGTTGCATGCTCCTGACATGTATATGGAGAAAATGGCAGTAGGGCCTAAAGCAGTGGGTAAGGTCGATATCAACGCACCGGTTCGCGATAACCTGAAGGCGGTAGCACAGGCACAAGGGAAAGATATCAGCGATTTGGTCGCTATTGTACTTGACCGTGATCGCCACTCCAAGGTGATCCACGAGATTCGTGAGGCAGGCGCGCGTATTCGCCTCATCTCTGACGGAGACGTAGCGGCTGCGATCAATACCGCTTTCCCGGATACAGGTGTAGACATTTTGTTCGGTTCTGGAGGAGCTCCTGAAGGTGTTCTGGCAGCAGTTGCCTTGAAATGCCTCGGGGGAGAAATTCAGGGCAAGCTCTTGCCACAAAATGAAGATGAGATTAAACGCTGTGTCAAAATGGGATTGACGAACCCTCATCAAGTACTGTTCATGGATGATTTGGTCAAAGGTGATGACGCTATTTTTGCAGCGACAGGTGTAACGGATGGCGAGTTGCTCAAAGGGGTTCGCTTCCAGGGAACTCGTGCGACGACCAATTCCGTTGTTATGCGTGCAAAAACCGGAACGGTACGCTTCATTGAAGGGAACCACCGCTTGGAACGCAAGCCGATGAAAGGTTTGTAAGAAAATCATTTTCGCATCTATTTGTTGAGCTAGGTTTTTTCAAGAGTAAATAAAGAGTGGTGGATGTATGTTACTTTCTGAACTAGAAGAAAAGAAGCTGACCGACCTCTATAAGTTGGCCAAGGAATACCATATTCCGTACTACTCCCAGCTGAAGAAGAAGGAATTGATTTTCGCGATTCTTCGGGCACGAGCGGAGCGGGATGGTCTCATGTTTATGGAGGGGGTTCTCGAAATTTTGCCGGAGGGATACGGCTTCCTCCGCCCCATTAACTATCTCCCCAGCTCAGAAGATATCTACATTTCCCAGTCGCAGATTCGCCGTTTTGATCTGCGGATGGGGGATGTGGTATCAGGAAAAGCAAGACCACCGAAGGAGAATGAACGTTATTTTGGGCTCCTTCAAGTAGAGGCTGTGAACGGAGAAGACCCTGAGATAGCCGCAGAGCGTCTTCATTTCCCCGCTTTGACACCGTTGTATCCTCAAACCAAGCTCGTACTGGAGACAGCCCCTACACGTGTTTCCACTCGCCTGATGGATCTTCTCTCTCCTGTTGGACTGGGTCAGCGTGGATTGATTGTGGCTCCGCCAAAAGCGGGGAAAACCATGCTGATCAAAGAAATTGCCAACAGCATTACCGAAAGCCGCCCGGATATCCACTTGTTTGTCTTGCTCATTGATGAGCGCCCGGAAGAGGTGACGGATATGCAGCGATCTGTCAAAGGAGAGGTAGTTGCCTCGACTTTTGACGAGTTGCCTGAGAATCACATCAAAGTTGCTGAGCTTGTCTTGGAGCGTGCAAAGCGACTGGTTGAGCACAAAAAAGACGTGGTGATCCTGCTGGATTCCATTACACGTCTCGCTCGTGCTTACAACTTGGTTATTCCTCCAAGTGGTCGAACGTTGTCCGGTGGTATTGATCCGGCAGCCTTCCATCGTCCGAAGCGCTTTTTTGGTTCAGCGCGCAATATTGAAGAAGGCGGCAGCTTGACCATTTTGGCGACTGCTTTGGTTGAGACCGGCTCCCGTATGGACGATGTGATTTATGAGGAGTTTAAAGGAACCGGAAACATGGAGCTTCATTTGGATCGCAAGCTGGCGGAGCGCAGGATTTTCCCGGCGATCGATATCCGCCGTTCGGGTACGCGCCGCGAAGAGCTTCTGCTCACCAAAGAAGAGCTGGATAAGCTGTGGATGATCCGGAAAAACATGAATGAAACAAATGAGTTTGTCGACTCCTTTATTAAAAAGTTGGCAGATACAAAAACAAACGAAGAATTTTTGCAAACCCTTGAGTCTAAGCAACAGGGAAGAGGGAAAGCAGCTAGCACGACGGTGAGTTCATGATGACTCACCGTCATTTTTTTTGTGGCGTTGGCATACCGTTAGGAAGGGAGCTGGAAAAGAAGGAGGAGATGCTTAGTGGAGTACGTGCAAGTTAGCGCTCCGGTGGAGTCACAGATGGAAGCGAAACAAGCAGTCGTGGAGCAAGCGCTATTTCAAGCGTTTAATCCCTATGCCAGTCTGACTTCACCTGCACCAGCAACGAAAGGAAATTCAGTGGTGTACGCTGTTCGGCAAGGAGATACGCTATCTGGTATTGCCCAGCGATACGGTCTTTCTCTAAAAAACCTGGTAGAAGCGAATAGTATTACGAATCCCCATCTGGTAAGCGTGGGCATGAAGCTGATCATCAAGCGTGATGAAGTCGGACATATGGTGAAAAAAGGAGAAACACTGGATTACATAGCAAGGCGGTACGGTGTGAGTCGGGAATCGTTAATCGAACGAAACCCGCTGCTAAAATGGCTGTCGGACAACCTGTATGTAGGACAGGTCGTGTATGTCCCTATCGCAAAAGGCAATCCGATGTTGGGCAACGACCCGGAGCAGAAGCGAAGTGCCGTTCATGCAGCAAGTCGGCAAGTCATCACGAGGATTCGCGGCGGTCTAAGTTGGCCTGTCAGAGAAGCAACGATTACAAGCGGATTTGGAGAACGTTGGGGAAAAACACACAAGGGTGTGGATTTGTGGAATGAACATGAATCAAAGACCCCGATTTTGGCAGCGAGAGCAGGAGTGGTTGTGGAGGCTGGCGCCAATCGGTCAGGGTATGGGCGGATGGTCGTGATTGATCACGGAGATGGCTTGCAAACCTTTTATGCCCATATGCGTCTGTTGCTGGTGTCACCTGGTCAAACCGTAGAAGCAGGTGAGATATTGGGATACATGGGGCAAACGGGTAACTCTACGGGCTACCATTTGCACTTTGAAGTGCGGCAGGATGATGTGCCGATCAATCCACTTCCCTATCTTGGCAGGTAACCCTATACAATTTACATTGCTTTTTCAATGCGATACAATGGGCAAAGCAAAGAAGCGAGGCGATTTTCCCATGTATTTAGTTTACGCAGATGAAAAAGGCAATGTATACGACCACCCAGGTCTTTTTGCAGTGGCTCGTAACGGAGATATATTGACAGAAATTCTGGAAGAAGAACTGATCCCGCTCCCGGAAGGATCGACGTTGGTCAGTTTGCCAGACACCGAGCCGATCGGAATGGACCCCGACACAGGTGAAATGGTCAAGTTGGATGGCTGTACAGCAGTAGGTGCACTTGTGCCACAAGGCATTACAAGGCTCTTGCTGCCAGGCTACGTGAAAACGAACAAGGAAAGCAAGCTGCCTCTGTTTGGCTACTCCGCAGTCGTCTGGAAGGATAACCGTTTTTGGGTAACGGGGCGCGCGAGTGACGATATTTACAAATGGGACCCGTTGAACTTCCCGATGGATGAACTGCGCCAGCGAGTGGCAAAGACGTTGGAGACGTTTCCGCAAAACCGCATTTTGAACCACTTGTCCCACTGTGCGTTGGAGTACGAATGCTTGACGGCCTCCAATAACTTTTTCAACCGCTGGGAAGGCAGCTTGCCTGTTTCCTATACCTGTAATGCGGGTTGTTACGGCTGTATTTCCGAGCAACCAGATGACAGTGGGTTCCCTTCTCCACAGACGCGGATGAACTTCAAACCGACAGAGGACGAGCTGGTGGAAGTCATGCTACACCACTTGAAGACACCGGAGAGCATCATAAGCTTTGGACAGGGCTGTGAGGGTGAGCCTTCTACGATGGCTTCGATCATTGTGCCTGCTATGCGTCGCGTACGGGAAACGACAGATATGGGCTTTATCAACATCAATACGAATGCAGGCTTGACGGATCATATCAAAGGCATTGTCGACGCCGGACTTGATCTGATGCGCGTGAGTATTATCAGTGCGATTGACGAACACTATCATGCATACTACCGCCCGCGCAACTACACATTGGAAAATGTAGCACGTTCTGCTGAGTACGCGGCATCCAAGGGTGTGTATACGTCCATTAACTACTTGTGCTTCCCTGGTGTGTTTGACCGCGAAGAGGAAATGGAAGCGATGATCGAGTTCATCCGCAGAACAGGCATTAAGCTGATCCAGTTGCGAAATCTGAATATCGATCCAGAGAGCTACTTGGCGATGATTCCAAAAGCGCAAGGCGAAGTGTTCGGCATGAAGCAAGCTATCGAAATTTATCAGCAGGAGCTGCCAGATGTCGTTATCGGTTCGTTTACACATATTCCTCCGGATCAACTCCAGGGCAGGAAAAACATGGCGTAATCGGCCAACCAGTTGCATTTCAACAGTGTTTCATGCTACTATCTGATATGTGTTTATATAACTCTGTTTCGGCAAACGATTCAGGGCGGAAAGAGGTGTAGAAGAGATGAAACAAGACATTCATCCTAAGTACAACGTAGTAACAGTTAGCTGCGCATGTGGTAACGAATTTGAATCCGGTTCCGTGAAACAAGCGTTGAAAGTGGAGATCTGCTCCAACTGCCATCCTTTCTTCACAGGAAAACAAAAATTCGTTGATGCAGGCGGCCGTGTAGACCGTTTCAAACGCAAATACAATCTGTAATAATCAGAATGTATGGGAGCAACCAGGTAGAGCAATCTGCCTGGTTTTGTCTTTTTCTGGCACTGATTTTTTGGGGGAGGACAAGTGATGACTGCCATAGTCTGGTTCCGTCGGGATCTGCGCTTGCACGACCATGCTGCTCTGCACGCAGCCATCCTCACAGGTGATCCGATTATTCCTGTTTATATAGTGGATGATTCACTTTGTCTTTCTGCGGCTGTAGGGGAAAAGCGACTTCATGCGCATTTTTCCGCGATAGCTGCACTCGACGACGCTTTGGTTCAACTGGGAGGTCGTCTCTTGATTCGCCACGGCGAACCACACCAAGTGCTTTGCCAATTAGCCGAAGAGACGAGTGCCAATAAGCTGTTTTTCAATCGGGATTATACGCCAGACGCTCGCAAGCGAGACGAGCTCGTGTCAGAAGTGTTGAGCAGTCACGGCGTATTTGTGCATGCATGCAAGGATTTGGTTTTGCATGAGCCGGGGGAAATTATGACGAAGCAGCGGACACCATATGCGGTTTTTACGCCTTATCGCCGCGTTTGGCAGACGTTGCCCAAAGACCGTCCATTCCCTCAACCGACGAGCTGGAATCTATTTGATCGGTTGAAGGAGTTGCCGAGTGAGCCTGTTCCTACTGTGGAAGATTTCGGACGCAACCGACCGTTTGGCACTGAGTGGGAAATGAAGCAGTTCGGGGAGCGAGCCGCACGTCAACGATTGCAGCAATTTTTAGATGGTGACATTTATACGTATAAAGAACAACGTGACATGCCAGGAGTGAATGCGACCTCCCGGCTGTCTTTTGCCCTAAATGCAGGTACTTTGTCTATACGGACGGTGTATCATTGCGTACAGGAAGTGCTTTCCGATGCGCGGGGTGAGCAGGTTACCTCGATCGAAGCTTTTCTGACGGAACTTATTTGGAGAGAATTTTATCAGCAGGTGCTTTTTTTCCATCCGCACACGACTGCCCATGCTTACCTGCCGCAATTTGAAGAGGTCGCTTGGGAAAACAGGAAGGATTTGTTTGCCCGCTGGTGTCAAGGGGAAACGGGTTACCCGATTGTGGATGCTGCCATGAAGCAGTTGAATGAAACGGGATGGATGCACAATCGGCTGCGGATGATTACGGCTTCTTTTTTGACAAAGGATTTGCTTGTGGATTGGCGGTGGGGAATGGCCTATTTCGCACAGCAGTTGATCGATTTCGATGAAGCGGCAAACATCGGGGGCTGGCAGTGGAGTGCTTCGACTGGTACCGACGCGCAACCGTATTTTCGGATTTTTAATCCTGTCACGCAAGGGGAAAAGTTTGATCCAGACGGTGTTTTCGTCAAAAAATATCTTCCCGTATTGCGTGAAGTACCTCTACAATATATTCATAAACCATGGGACATGCCGGAGCATATCCAAGAGCAAGCAGGCTGCAGGATTGGCTTCGACTACCCGCTTCCTTGTGTGGACCATGCACAAAGAAGAAAGTTGGTCATGGCCTTGCTTCAGGAGGCAAAAGACCGCCATGCAAAGACTGAGTAACGACTTTTAGGCAAAGGGAGACAGAGACGTGGCACAACTATATTTTCGGTATGGAGCGATGAATGCTTCCAAATCCATTCAATTATTGACCGTTGCCCACAACTACGAGCAATCGGGGAAAAAAGTAGTAGTGTTTACTCCAGCAGTTGATGATCGCTATGGCGTGGGAAAAGTGGCTTCGCGTGTTGGGATTAGCCGAGAAGCGATTCCGATTAGCGAAGAGACCGATTTGTACCAAATCGTAGAGGCAGAATCAGTCAAGCCGCATTGCGTGTTGGTTGACGAGGCTCAGTTCATCAGCCGCCACCATGTAGATCAGCTCGTCAGGATCGTAGACAAGCTGGGAATCCCTGTAATCGTCTATGGCTTGTTGAAAAACTTCAAGAATGAGCTCTTCCCTGGCAGCGCCGCCCTTTTATGCGAGGCAGACAAAGTAGAAGAAATTAAAACAGTTTGTGTGTACTGCAATAAAAAGGCGACACATATTCTCAAGTTCAAAAATGGACAACCCGTCTACTTTGGGGAGACGATTGAAATTGCTGGAAATGATACATACAGCAGCGTCTGTCGCAAGCATTACTATACCCCTCCAGTTGCCGAATAAAGAAAGCATAAGCCACCCCCTGTTTGTCCCGTGCATGAGCCCAAAAGGCGATGCACAGACTAAGCAAAACAGGAGGTGGCTTTTTCATGTGGACACAGCCAAATTGGCTTTTGCGCAGCCCGCGTGTCGTTCTGGGCTTGGTTGTACTTACGACTGTCCTCACTGTCGGATGCGGGGGAAATACGGCTAAGCAACAGGGCTATAGTACGGATACGAGGAATACCCAGCACAATATGAAGATCAGAGGGGATCAAAGCGGCAATACACTTCAAGGCCGTGCGCCTGTTCCTGCGGATCGTGACCCGTTAATGGGGCGCAATCAGAATCCGAATATGGTTATCGGCCACTGGAACTCACGTAATACCCAAGTCGACGTGACCAATATGGAAAGAATGGCCATGTCGGTAAAAGGTGTGGAAAACGCTCGCATCACACTCAGCGATGCCAATGCATATGTTACTCTTGACCTTGTGCATAACATCACTGCGAATCAAGCGCGAACCATCGAACAGCAGGTGATTTCGCTTCTTCAGGAAAGACTCCCGCGTTACGATTTTCACTTAACCTCGCATGACGGTTACCATCGCTGACAGGTGAGCAGGACGTATGTAGCAAGGCTCGGCATTGCCGGGCCTGTTTGGCATCGGTAAAACATTTCCAGTTATAATGCACTTTGACTTCTTGCGCCATTCCTCCTATAATTTATCTGTTATAACCGTTTTTATGGTAGATAGCATTTTATCGCAATTCATATCTAACATACATGCTACCAAGGCTTCGCCTGCGCCAAAAGGCTATTATTCTTTGCGATGGGGTGAAATAAAAATGTTTACACGCTTATCTGCAGTCGAAGAGCGTTTTGAAGAAGTAACCAACCTCCTATGTGACCCCGACGTCATTAGTGATACAAAACGCTTGCGTGAACTGTCCAAGGAACAATCTTCGTTGGAAGAGACGGTAACGACATACCGTGAATATAAATCAGTGGTGAGTCAAATCGATGACGCCAAAGCGATGCTGGAAGAGAAGCTGGATGACGAGATGCGTGAGATGGTCAAGCTCGAACTCAACGAATTGTCAGCACGCAAGGAACAACTGGAAGATCGCTTGAAGATCCTGTTGCTTCCAAAAGACCCGAACGATGAGAAAAACGTGATTGTAGAAATCCGCGGTGCTGCGGGTGGCGATGAAGCTGCACTATTTGCAGCGGTACTGTTCCGTATGTACACACGTTTTGCGGAGCGCAACGCTTTTAAAATTGAAGTGCTGGAGGCAAGTCCAACCGATATCGGCGGATACAAGGAAATTGTTTTCTCGCTGTCTGGTCGTGGTGCCTACAGCAAAATGAAATTCGAAAGCGGCGCCCATCGTGTGCAACGTATCCCGGCTACTGAGTCAGGCGGACGCATCCATACTTCTACTGCGACCGTACTGGTTCTGCCAGAAGCAGAAGACGTGGAAGTGGAAGTACACGAAAAAGATATCCGCATCGATACGTTCTGCTCCAGTGGTGCGGGCGGTCAGAGCGTTAACACGACCAAGTCTGCGGTGCGCGTAACGCATATTCCTACAGGGATCATGGTTTCTTGTCAGGACGAGAAATCCCAGCATTCCAACAAAGACAAAGCGCTGCGTGTATTACGCGCTCGTCTGTATGATTTCTATATGCAACAACAAAATGCGGAAGCAGATGCTACGCGCAAAAGCTTGGTGGGTACTGGTGACCGAAGCGAGCGTATCCGCACGTACAACTATCCACAAAGCCGCGTGACCGACCACCGCATCGGTCTGACCCTGCACCGATTGGAATCGGTATTGGAAGGCGAATTGGATGAAGTGATCGACAACCTGATCCTGCATGAACAAACGGAGCTTTTGAAAAGCCATGCACACTCAGCTTGATTGGTCTGATGTCACGACGATTCGAGAAGCCCTATTACGGGCTTCTTCCTTTTTGCGGGAAAAAGGGGCAAAGGATCCTTTGTTCGAAGCGGAGCTAATGATTCGTCATTGTCTCGACTGGGATCGGACGCGCTTTTTAATGGCGATGACGGATTCAATCGATGCAGAAACATTAGTGAAGCTGGACGGACTGTGCGTGCGCAGGGCGAATAACGAGCCATTGCAATACATGTTTGGCGAACAGGAGTTTTACGGGCGTCCTTTTACGGTGCGACCAGGGGTGCTGATCCCAAGACCGGAAACGGAAATACTGGTGGAGCAAGTGCTGGCTGTCGCTACAAAGCTCTGGCCTGAGAGCGAAGAGCTAGCGGTGGTGGATATCGGCACAGGGAGTGGAGCCATCTGTATTACGCTAGCGCTAGAAAAACCGCAATGGCGTGTAACTACGGTGGACCTGTCTCCTGAGGCAACGGCAATTGCTCGGGAAAATGCAAGTCATCTTGGTGCGGATGTCCGCTTTCTACAAGGGGATTTGGTGCAGCCGCTTTTGGAAGCTGGCGAAAAGGTAGACATCCTCGTATCCAATCCACCTTATATCCCGAGTCGCGATGTCGAGGAGCTGGACGATGAGGTGCGCGTACATGAGCCTCGCTTGGCTTTGGATGGCGGCGAAGATGGTCTGGATTGCTATCGTCGCTTGTGTGACGCGCTGCCGAATCTATTGAAAGAAAGAGCGGTCGTAGCGTTTGAGGTAGGCATTTATCAGGCTGGGGATGTAGCGGCATTGATGAGGGCATCTGGCGTCATGAATGAGGTAGAGATTGTTCCAGACTTGGCGGGGATCGAGCGGGTTGTTATCGGAGTGAGACGATAGCACTGGCTCGTCTCGCCTTTTTTACATAGGAATGAATGTTTGAAATCGTGTGAATCCGTCCATACTGATTGCTAAAGAGAGAAGATCAGTAGAGAGGGAGACGGATAACGATGAAACGGATGTTGTTAATGGCATTTAGCCTGTTTATGCTTATGATGAGCTGGGAGGGGCAGCTTACTTCGGCCAATGTGTTGGATAATGGGCCGATCCCTCAAGAATCCGTTCGTTTGCGCATTATTGCGAACAGCGATTCGGTCCAAGATCAATGGTTAAAGCGCGAAGTCAGAGATGCGATTATCGCTCAAATGAATACGTGGGCGGACGATATCGAGACTTTGGCGGAAGCAGAGCAAGTGATTCAATCACAATTGCCTGTCCTTCAACAAGTGGTAGACAAGACGATCAAGGAACGCGGTTTTTCATACAAAGCAGTAGTCGATTTCGGCGAAGTTCCTTTTCCAACGAAGCTGTACGGCTCCTATGTGTATCCTGCGGGTAATTACCGAGCAGTCCGTGTACAAATTGGAGAGGCAAAAGGTCAAAACTGGTGGTGTGTCCTGTTCCCGCCGCTCTGCTTTATTGACATGTCCAATGGCGACGCTGTACAAGCCAAGCCAACTCCGGAGCCGGAACAATCTGAGCAAACGACAGTAGCTGTATCCGAGGAAAAGGAAGTAGCGGTCTTCCCTTTGGAAGAGAACGAAGTAGGGTTGAAATCCGAAACAAATAAAGTGGATGCCGAGCAAATGAAGGTAGAGGTAGAAGAAACCGAAGAGGTAGAAAAAGAAGAAGAAGTAACGGCCTCTGCTCCTGAAGTAGAAGTGCGATTTTACTTATGGGAAAAAATCGAGGGCTGGCTCTCCTAGCCGGACATAAAAAAAACGACACCCGCCGCACGTGCAGGTGTCGTTTTGAATTGCCACTGTTACTTTTTGAACAAAGCCTCACGGATCTCAGGCTTCAACAGACTTTGGTAACGATGAGCAGGGATCGTGAACTCTGGCATTCCTGCTGCATAAGCGGCAATTTCATATTGACCAAAATGGATAACCAGGTTGCCGTCTTTAAAGGAGAAGCCTTGATCCTCTCTGATGCCCTCGAATGCATCATAAGGGTTAAAGCCATCCGCCTGAGTCTCTGCTTTGATCTGTTGTGTAATGATTTGATTGAGAATAGTACGGTAGTCATAGCCAGGCTGGAACAGGTCAGCCAGCTTCAGTTGTTTTGCCTTGGCCTGATTATCGATGGTGTAATACGTAACATCCGTCATGCCATGTGCTCCGCCTGTATAAATGTATGTCTGTACGGAGAAAGAAACGAGCTTGCCAGCATTGTGTACCTCATAGGAGATGTCGAGTGCATGAGGGCGTAGCTCCCAGCCGTTCTTTTTCGCGTCTGCTGCATCTTCTTTGCCGGCTTTTTGTCCTTCTGCCAGGCCTGTTTGTGCTTCTTTCAGTAGCGTAGCGTTCAGTTTTGCTTCAAAAGCTTTATCCTTCATCCCGCTAATGACTGGGATGGATACTTTACCTTGAAATTCTTTCGTATCGACCGTAATGGTTTTTGGTGTGAACACGACACCGTTAGCTTGTGGCTCTGGTGCTTGCACAGCAGGCTTTGTGGAGGTTGCGGGTGAAGCGGGTGCTGCAAATACTGGAGCAGCAACGGCTGTTAACAATACAGCTGTGCCAAGCAGGCTGGAAGCTAAAGATTTAAAAGATGACATTTCATTCACGGTCCTTTCGATAAAGGGAAAGTTATTGTTTTGTTTTCGTGTTCATTCTACTACAAGGCTATGACGGATAAAGTTAAAAAAAGGTAACAATGCTCTTTTTTCCACGCTGTTCAGAAAAGTTATTCACAGGTTACCCACAGCCTGTTGAAAACTTTTTGGTGCACATCTATACTTAAGGCACTCCTTACAAAGAAACGAGCTAGAGAAAGGATTTTTTAACGATGGAAATGAATTTTGTGACAAAAGTCTGGTCTGTGGATAACGATGTGGAAAATCAGCATAGTTGTGCACAGATTGTGGATGCAGCCCGTTTTCTTCGAGAAGGGGCAGTTGTGGCGTTTCCCACAGAGACGGTTTACGGCTTGGGAGCGAATGCATTATCAAACGAAGCAGTGGAAAAAATATTTACAGCAAAAGGCAGACCCAGCGATAATCCGCTGATTGTACATATTGGAGCGTGGGACCAGTTGTCCACAGTAGCAAGTGAGGTTCCAGAGAAAGGGAAAAAGCTGATGGAGGCGTTTTGGCCTGGACCCTTGACGGTCATTTTGCCAAAAACAGATCAGGTAGCGTCGCTGGTAACGGCAGGGCTGGATTCAGTCGGGGTTCGCATGCCTGATCATCCGGTTGCCATGGCTTTGATCAAGGAAGCGGGTGTACCGATTGCAGCTCCGAGCGCCAATCGCTCCGGACGTCCGAGTCCAACGACTGCGGCGCATGTATTGGCTGACTTGAATGGACGCGTAGCAGGAGTGGTCGATGGTGGGGCAACAGGTGTTGGGGTAGAGTCTACTGTTATTGATGTGACGCAGGACCCCCCGATGATTCTGCGTCCAGGCGGCATTACACGGGAGCAAATGGAACCAGTGATTGGCTATGTGGAGCTCGACCCTTCTTTTCAAGTGGGAGCAGCCGAGGCACCGCGCTCTCCGGGGATGAAATATACGCATTACGCTCCGGAAGGGGAAATGTGGCTAGTATCAGGAGAGAGTGAAAAAGTTCGGGCAAAAATGGAAGACATGCTGCAACAGGCGAAGCAGCACGGTCAAAAAACGGGTGTGCTGGCAACGGAAGAAACAGCGCCCTTTTGGAAAAGCCACGCGGCGGCAGATGTCGTTCTTGTGGTTGGATCACAAGCGGATCTCGAAGCGGTTGCCCAACAGCTATATGCAGTGCTGCGAGAATTCGACGATCAAGAAGTACAGTATATTGTCGGCGAGACTTTCCCGCGAAACGGGTTGGGTATGGCCGTGATGAATCGCTTGGAAAAGGCTGCTGGAGGCCGCGTCTTGTCCGTGTAAACCTGTCCTAAACTCCCCCTTGTCCGCATAAGGTGAAGAGACGGGAGGGGAGCTGCTTGGATCAGGTGTTATTCCAATGGGGGCAATTTTTGACGTTGCTCATTATTGCTTTCGCCTTAAGTATGGATGCCTTTTCGTTGGGAATTGGCGTAGGGATGGTTGGGATTCGGTTACGAGAGATTATCAAAGTAAGTATCACCATCGGACTGTTTCACATTATGATGCCGATCATCGGGATTGTCGTTGGAGCGTATTTGTCCGATTTGATTGGAGATATAGCCGTGTTTATTGGCGGCGGGGTCCTGATGATCATCGGCTTGCATATGCTATGGAATGGCTTCGTTCAAGGGGATCAAAAAAGTGTGTTGAAGACAAAAGGGTTCGGACTTATGCTCTTCGCATTTAGTGTCAGCCTGGATGCTTTCACCGTCGGTTTCTCGTTCGGCTTGATCGAGGTCAATAGAATTTTGGCCATCGCCCTGTTTGGAGTAATGGGTGCCACGATGTCTTACTTCGGTTTAATGTTAGGCAGGAGTGTGGGAGGGTGGCTTGGGGATTACAGCGAATTAATAGGTGGACTTATTTTGTTTGGTTTTGGGTTAAAATTTATGATATAACCGGGCTTATTAACAGGAGAGGAGGAACCATACGTGAAACGGATACTTTTCGTCTGTACGGGAAATACGTGCCGAAGCCCAATGGCAGAAGCGATGTTCCGTGCGAAGACAGACGGACAGGGGCTTGAAATACGCTCAGCCGGAGTGGCGGCATTTGCTGGTCAGGATGCCTCCTTGCACGCCAAACAAGTATTAGAAGAGCGAGGAATTGCCCACGATCATAAGGCCAGCAAGGTAGATGATGGGTTGATTGAATGGTCTGATGTCATTTTGACGATGACGCACGGTCACAAGCGCGCGATCTTGACGTATTTCCCCTCAGCCGCTGAAAAAGTGCATACCCTACAAGAGTTCGTGGGGATAGAAGGCTTTAGTGATATTGCTGATCCGTATGGGGGATCACTGATGGATTATCGCAGGTGTGCCGAAGAAATCGAAGAGTCACTGGAAAGGCTTTCATTGATGCTCAAGGACCCAGGTCTTCGTAAATCAGTGGATGAATAGGGTGCTGGTGTATAGCCAGGACCTTGTTTTTTGTGAGAGTACGAACGATTTTTTAGTGACTTGATAAAAATGTTCACTTTTTACTTATTGTTTTTTGATGTATACTAGACGAAGATTATGAGACAAGCGAGGGATGACAGATGAAAGTAGCACTTGCTGCTGATCACGGTGGATACAAGCTAAAAGAGGAGATCAAGACTCTGCTGGCCTCCATGAACATCCAAACGGAAGACTTCGGCTGCACCTGCGAGGAATCGGTTGATTATCCCGATTATGCTTTGCCAGTAGCGGAAAAGGTGGCAGCGGGGGAATTTGATCGAGGCATTCTCGTTTGCGGAACAGGTATCGGCATGTCGATCGCAGCCAACAAGGTTCCAGGCATCCGTTGTGCACTTGTGCATGATACGTTTTCCGCACGCGCTACTCGTGAGCATAACAACACCAATGTGTTGGCGATGGGTGAGCGAGTTATTGGACCGGGTCTTGCGCTTGATATCGTGAAAATTTGGTTGGAAACAGAGTTTCAAGGTGGTCGCCACGAGCGCCGTGTAGAAAAGATTTCCCAAATAGAAGCGAAGCATGCGGGAGTGAAGTAAGTGGATTTATCCGCTATCGAAAAACAAATCAATGAAATTGTCGAGGAAGTAGCCGATTTGGCAGAGCTTGCAGCAGGACAACTCATGGTGATTGGGTGCAGTACCAGCGAGGTGCTCGGGGAGCATATTGGAAAAGCTGGCAGCCAAGATGTAGCGAAGGCTCTGTATCGCGGGATCCAGTCTGTTGTAGAGAAGCGCGGCTTTGCTGTGGCCTTTCAATGTTGTGAACATTTGAACAGGGCCCTGGTCGTCGAGCGCGAGGTTGCATTGCGATACGGACTGGAAGAGGTCTCGGTTGTTCCTGTTCCGACTGCTGGAGGCTCTATGGCTGCGCATGCGTTTACACAGTTCATGGATGCAGCCGTTGTGGAGCAAATTCGCGCGCATGCAGGCATAGATATCGGTCATACGCTGATCGGTATGCATCTGAAGCATGTGGCAGTACCGGTACGTCCGAAGCAGCGTCTTGTTGGACAAGCACATGTTACAGCAGCGCGCACACGTCCCAAGCTGATTGGTGGACCGCGCGCCGTTTATGAGAAGACACCACCAAATGAAAGCTGCACATAAAAGAGGAGGAGAAACTACTATGCTAGATTTTTTGCGTAAACAAGACCCGCAAGTATTGGAAGCCATTCAACTGGAGCTCGGAAGACAACGCGACAAGATTGAGCTGATCGCTTCTGAAAACTTCGTAAGCCGCGCAGTCATGGAAGCAATGGGAACCGTTTTGACGAACAAATACGCAGAAGGATACCCAGGCCGTCGCTATTACGGTGGTTGCGAGTATGTGGATATCGTGGAAAACATCGCGCGTGACCGCGTAAAAGAAATTTTTGGCGCTGAGCATGCAAACGTACAACCACACTCCGGCGCTCAGGCGAACATGGCTGTATACTTCACGATTCTTCAGCCAGGAGACACCGTATTGGGAATGAACCTGTCCCATGGTGGTCACTTGACGCATGGTAGCGCAGTAAACTTCTCCGGTACTCTGTACAATTTCGTTGATTACGGTGTAGACGAAGATACGCACCTGATCAACTATGAAGTTGTTCGTGCAAAAGCATTGGAGCACAAGCCAAAACTGATCGTTTGTGGGGCGAGTGCCTATCCGCGTACGATTGATTTTGCCAAGTTCCGTGAGATCGCGGATGAGGTGGGCGCGTACTTCATGGTGGATATGGCGCACATCGCTGGTCTGGTTGCGGCAGGTCTGCATCCAAACCCAGTACCGCATGCACATTTCGTTACTTCTACGACGCACAAGACTCTGCGTGGACCGCGTGGCGGTTTGATTTTGTGCAAGGAAGAATTCGCGAAAGGCATCGACAAATCCGTATTCCCAGGCGTTCAAGGTGGTCCGTTGATGCATGTGATCGCAGCAAAAGCGGTTGCCTTCGGTGAAAACCTGCAACCAGAATTCAAGGATTATGCAAATCGCATCATCAAGAATGCGCGTGCGTTTGCTGAGGCACTGACTGCTGAAGGTCTGACGCTAGTTTCCGGCGGAACGGATAACCACCTCGTATTGGTTGATGTAAGCAAAATCGGCCTGACAGGTAAAGTGGCTGAACATCTGCTGGACGAAGTAAGCATTACTACGAACAAAAATACGATTCCTTACGATACACAAAGCCCGTTTGTTACAAGCGGTGTCCGCATGGGTACGCCAGCAGTTACAAGCCGCGGTTTTGATGAGGAAGCAATGAAAGAAGTAGCAGCGATTATCGCTCTGACATTGAAAAATCCAGAGGATGCTGCGAAGCACGAGGAAGCACGCCAACGTGTGGCAGCTTTGTGCCAACGCTTCCCGATGTACGAAGGCTTGAATATCTAAGCAAGGCAACGTGAAGCAGACCCGGTGGAAAATTCCCCATACGGGTCTGCTTTTTTTCCACTTCGCGGCTGTCGTTAGGGATCAAGGATGTGAAAAAGTACGAAGATTAGGCAAATTGACGGCACCACTCTCACCAGCTATTATAGAAAGGATGTATTGATAGGGAAACGGAGGAAATGACATGAGCCGTGTATATGTGTTTGACCATCCGCTGATTCAGCATAAAGTTACGTATATTCGTGACAAGAATACAGGGACCAAGGAATTTCGCGAACTGGTAGATGAAGTGACTACTCTGATGGGCTATGAAATTACCCGTGATATGCCGTTGGAGGAAACCACTATCGAAACGCCAGTGGCTACCTGTCAGTCGAATGTAATTGCTGGTAAAAAAGTAGGGTTGGTACCGATTCTTCGTGCTGGTCTTGGTATGGTGGATGGCCTGATGAGGCTGATCCCTGCTGCCAAAGTAGGACACGTAGGTCTTTACCGTGATCCGGAAACCCTGCAGCCTGTTGAGTATTATGTGAAGCTGCCATCCGATGTTGCTGAGCGTGAGTTGATCGTAACTGACCCAATGCTGGCGACTGGTGGCTCTGCTGTTGCCGCTCTTACTGCTTTGAAAAAACGTGGAGCGAAAAACTTGAAACTGATGTGCCTTATCGCTGCTCCAGAAGGCATCAAGCTGGTTCAGGACGAGCATCCTGATGTAGATATCTATGTAGCAGCTGTTGATGAATATTTAAACGACCATGGATACATCGTGCCAGGCTTGGGCGATGCGGGTGACCGCTTGTACGGCACGAAGTAGTCGGAGAGGGAAAAACGGATGAAAACTGTAAAAGTAATGACGGTATTCGGCACACGTCCGGAAGCGATCAAAATGGCACCGCTTGTCCATGAATTGAACAAGTACAGCGAACAGATCGAATCTGTCGTTTGCGTGACGGCCCAACATCGTCAAATGCTCGATCAGGTTTTGGACATTTTTGATATTCAACCAGACATTGACTTGAACATCATGAAGGATCGCCAAACGCTGGTGGGTGTGACCACTCGCGCATTGGAGAGCCTGGATGAAACAATGAAGGAAGTAAAACCGGACATCGTCCTCGTACACGGGGATACGACAACCACTTTTGTGGCGAGTCTGGCTGCTTTTTACAACCAGGTAGCAATTGGTCACGTGGAAGCGGGCTTGCGCACATGGGACAAGTACTCGCCGTTCCCGGAAGAGATGAATCGTCAGCTGACAGGTGTCATGGCTGACCTTCACTTCTCCCCGACCAATGGATCGGCTGACAACCTTCGTCGCGAAGCAAAGCCGGAAAAGAGCATCTACGTGACAGGAAACACTGCAATTGACGCGTTGAAAACGACCGTTCGCGAGGATTACACGCATCCGGTGCTTGATCGCGTAGCTGGTCAGAAGCTGGTGTTGATGACGGCACACCGCCGCGAAAATTTGGGCGAGCCGATGCGTCGTATTTTCCGTGCAGTTCGAAGACTGGTGGATGAGCATCCTGAGATTGCTGTTGTGTATCCGGTTCACTTGAATCCTGCTGTACAAGAAGTGGCGCAGGAGATTCTCGGGAATCACGATCGCATTTCGTTGATCGAACCATTGGATGCCCTTGATTTCCACAACTTCGCTCGTCGCTCCCATCTCATCCTGACCGATTCCGGCGGGGTGCAGGAGGAAGCGCCGTCTCTTGGCGTGCCAGTCCTGGTTCTGCGCGATACGACAGAACGTCCTGAGGGAATTGAAGCAGGCACGTTGAAACTCGTGGGAACCGACGAAGAGCAAGTGTATGCAATGGCAAAAGAATTGCTGACCAACCAAGCGGCTTACGATGCAATGGCGCATGCTGTCAACCCATATGGGGATGGCGAGGCTTCCCGTCGTATCGTAGAAGCAATCCTCTATCATTTTGGTTTGCGGGCTGAACAACCAGAGCCTTTCCAACCAGGTCAGTAACATACAGCTAGGAAAACCCGCCAGGTACCGTTCGTCAAAACCGGGCGGGTTTCTTGTTGTAGAGCGATTTTTGGGGTTTCGATGACTGATGATTTGGTATGTTTTTCTAATAGGGAATCGAGAGAATTGGCGAAACTATCCATGACCTTTTGCGTCTAATATTTAGTTGCTTGGCTTAGATGGTAGAAAGACAGAGTTTGGAATACGGAGAGGAGTTACCAACATGAGAGCGCAAAGGATAGTGACGCTGCTCACGGCTACGACCATGGCCTGGGGAGCTTTTGTTCCGTTTGTGCCGTTTGCGACCAATGTCGCACACGCCAGAGCGGAGACAAGTGCATTGAATATGATGTGGCAAACCCCAATTGGTGAGGGGACCACTTTACAGAAATATACGAAATCATTTGCCAATCAAGTAGTCACGATCATGGTAACCAAGGTTGATCTGAATAATCCTTACGTTGAGGTCAAACCGGTATACGGAACGAAAGGCAAGCTGACAGACAGGCAGACGGTTACACAAATGGCGCGTGAAACTGGAGCTATAGCAGCGATCAATGCCGACTTTTTTAACATGTCCAAACGGGGAGCGCCGTTTGGTATCGTCATGAAAGACGATGAACTCATTTCGTCCATGGGTTTGGTCTCCTACTGGTACGCGCTGGGCTTGACTGGCGACAAGATGGCCATCGTCGACAAGTTTGGGTTTGGCGGCAAGGTTACGGCTCCTAATGGCGCTACCTATTCGATTCAGGGTGTCAACAAGGAAGAGTACAACCCGAGTGATTCACGAAAAAGTCACCAGAACCAACTGAACGTCTATACCCCTTCCTTTGGCAAAACCAGCTTGGGGACGATACCGGGCTACAAAGATGTCGTCGAGATTTTGTTTGTAGACAACGTAGCCAAAGAAGTTCGTGTGAATCAACCTGGCGTATACATACCTTACAACGGCTATGTCCTTTGGGGACATGGAGCAGCAGGAGCATTCCTCAAGCAAAACTTCCCTGTAGGCGCTACTGCAGCGGTTGAGTACCAAACGACACCACAGACACTCAACCTAAAGCAAGCGGTAGGCGGCAATGTGATTTTGGTTGATCAAGGGAAAGCCCTCACTTCCTTTCAAGCGGACAAGTCCATCATCAACAAGACGGCACGCACATCGGTCGGAGTTTCCCAGGACGGGAAGACCTTGTACATGGTCACGATCGATGCGAGCCAAGGCGTTTATTTGGACGAGCTGGCAAAAATCATGGCGGAGCTCGGCTCTTATCGGGCTGTAAACTTTGACGGTGGTGGCTCTACGACCATGGCAGCTCGCATGCTGGGTGAGACACACGCAAATTTGGCGAATAAGCCGAGCGGCGGTGCTGAGCGCCGAGTGCCTACTGGACTGGCCGTATACAACACGGCACCTGCGGGAGAATTGAGAGGCTTCCAAATCGATGTACCGGCAGATGTGCTTATCGGACAATCTATCCCGCTCAGCGCATCCAAAGGTTATGACGTGCATTACCAGCCGTATGCGATCAATGCAGGCGATGTGAGCTGGGATGCTAGTCAGTCCGAAGCGGGCTCCGTAAATGGCAAGCACTTCACACCAGCTCGCTCTGGCAAGATCACATTGACTGCGCGATTGGGCAATGTGACGCAAAATAAAGACATTCAAGTCATTTCCGGCAACGATGTTCAGCAAATCATCGTTTCCCCGAATCCGATCACGATTGCACCGGGACAATCCCTTACTCTCGATGTCAAAATCAAAACGAAAAAGGGCTCAACCGTACAAGCGACACCACTTAGCGTAAAAGCGAGTGTCGATTCTTCTGTAGCGACGATCAACGACAATCTGCAACTGGTAGCAGGCAATGAGCCGGGCAACGGAAACCTGACGATTACGTATGATGGCGTGGCGACAACCGTACCATTTGCCGTTGGACAATTTGAGCAGCCATGGCTGACCTTCGATAATCAGGCCGGCATGTACCATGCAGCGAATCCATCCAGCATCAGTTCGGCTGGTTCGTTTGCGCTCGTTTCCGATCAGACATTCCGCACGAAAAAGGCAGCGAAGCTGGTGTACAACTTCTCTGGGGCACCAGCGAACAACATGCGGATTTCGTACGGCGTTCTGGGGGCAAAACCTGTGACCATTCCTGGCAAGCCGCTCGGATTGGGCTTGTGGGTCAATGGTGACAACAGCGGACATTGGCTCCGTGCTGAAGCAGTCGATGCAAACGGGAAGCCGGTCTACGTCGATCTGGCTAAAGAGATCAATTGGACAGGCTGGAAGCAAGTGAAAGGCTACTTCCCGAGCAATGTTGCCTATCCATTGCAATTGAAGAGTGTGTATGTCGTTGACCAAGCCAATGATGGCATTACACACGACAAAGGAACACTGTACTTCGACGAATTCTCGCTCCTCTTGGGCAACCAGACAGGTCAGCCAAGCGATGCGGCGGTTGTCCCTGAACTGCCAGGCAGCATGTCACTCGGAGCGGAGCTTGATCTCCATTACTCCTTAGAAAATACCGCATCTTATCTGGATAGTGCACTGATTGATGTGGAGTCGATCGTGACCCAGCCAATGCCAGGATATGTACCTGCCGATTACTCGTTTACGATTAAGCCGGGCGAACTAAAAGCAGGGCAAGAGGACGCGATTTCAACCTCGTCGATTCAGTTGACACTGGCACCGAAGCAATGGCTCGCTGGAAAAGGCGTTGGACTCTTGTACGTAAACCAAGTAAACAATACGTTGGATCCGCTTCTGGGAACCATGAATGCTCAAGGTCAGTGGGTATATGAAGTCAATAGCTACGGCAAGTACATTCCGTACTACCTGGACAATGCAGGCACGAGCAGCGCTGGATTTACAGATATCACGAAGCATCCAGCCAAGGCAGAAATCACCTACATGGCGGAAAAGGGCTACGTGAAGGGTTTGACGGAGACGACGTTTGGCCCAGAGGTTTCTCTGACAAGAGCACAGTTCGTCACCCTGCTCTCGCGCTCTTTTGGGTGGGAGCTTCCTTCCTCGCCAAAGCTGAAATTCAAGGATAAGGTGCCTTCCTATGCGCAAGGTGCCGTACAGGTTGCCGTTTCCAAAGGTCTGGTGAAGGGGTATAACGATAATACCTTCCGTCCGGATCAGCCGGTGACTCGCGCAGAGGCCGCAGTCATTCTCGATCGTCTCGTGAATAAAAAGGGAGCGGCGAAAAAGCTCTCCGATAAAGGGACCTGGCCATCCTGGGCAACTACATCTATCAACAACATGGTCGGACTCGGTCTGATTGATCCAGTTGGATCAAATTACCAACCAAATGAACCGACGACGAGAGCAGTGTGTGTCGTAGCGCTGTATCGCATCCTGCATCAAGATAAATAGAATCGGAATATAAAAGGTCAAGCTTCTCTAACGAAGAGAAGCTTGACCTTTTTTGTTGCCTTCCTGAGTTTTAGAAGGTATCGATAAACTGACAAAGCTGGTGAGAAGAAAAAGCGCAGGGCTCGTAGACCTTGACAACGCCTTCCCAGTCGGAGCTTCCAAAAGGGGACCACGCTTGTCGAACACTTCTTCCTTGAGAAGCTTCCGCCCGTAGGGTGGCTTTGGCTCGACGGTCCCCTTTTGGAAGTGGAGACGGACAGTAAATCCCCTTTGCGGGCGTGTCAGAGTCGAAGAGAACTGCGCTTTTTCTTCTCCTCCCCTATGTTGACTCAAACCAGAAAGTCCTTTTATTTTTCAAGATCAAAAAAAGCTTTGTCAAAATGAGTTAACCATTTTAAAATAACAGTTAACAAATATATGTTAACCAAGGTTGTGATTTGGTTGTTAAAAAGTTATGCAGAGCTCTCTGCCAAAAACAAGCGATACGTGTGGCATCCCTTCACCCAAATGAAAGACTACGTCGCACAGGAGCCATTGATTATTGCGAGAGGAGAAGGGATCAAGCTGTTCGATGTGAACGGCAAGGCTTATTACGACGGCTTTTCCTCCGTGTGGTTGAACGTCCATGGTCACAACGTTCCCGAGCTAAATCAGGCAATCACAGACCAGCTCGACCAGATTGCCCACTCTACCTTGCTCGGCATGGCAAACGTCCCATCCATTTTATTAGCGGAAAAACTGATCCAGCTCGCTCCAAAAGGATTGAGCAAGGTCTTTTACTCTGACAACGGGGCAACGGCGGTCGAAATCTCACTGAAAATGGCGTTCCAATACTGGCAAAATCGCGGGCAGACCGGCAAGCATTCGTTTATCACGATGAACAATGCCTATCACGGGGATACGATTGGAGCTACCAGCGTGGGAGCCATTCCTCTCTACCATCAAGTTTACAAACCACTGCTCTTTTCTCCACACGTCATTCCATACCCTTATCCATACCGGCAGGGAGGAGAAGAAGCAGCCGTTCAGGCCACGTTGAGCAGTCTGGAAAGCTTGCTTCGGGAAAGAGCTCATGAGATTGCGGCGATGATCGTAGAGCCTGTCGTGCAGGGAGCAAGTGGCATGATTATCATGCCAGACGGTTGCTTGAAAAAAATCGCGGAGCTGTTGCGCGCCCATGATGTATTGCTGATCGCAGACGAGGTAGCAACAGGATTTGGACGCACAGGCAAAATGTTCGCTTGTGAGCATGATGGGGTCGTGCCGGACATCATGGCGGTTGCGAAAGGGCTCACGGGCGGGTATTTACCAGTAGCGGCTACCTTAGTAACCGAGCAGATTTATGATGCTTTTTTCGCCGACTATGAGGAACAGAAAACCTTCTTTCACGGACATTCGTTCACAGGAAATCCACTCGGCTGTGCAGTTGCTCTCGCCAACCTGCGGCTGATGGAGGAGCGCGGAGTCGTTCAACAAGTAGCAAAAAAGGCAATCGATCTGGATCAATTGCTAGGGCCGTTATACGACCTGCCTCATGTAGGAGAAATTCGGCAAAAAGGTCTGATGGCGGGAATCGAGCTGGTTCGGGATAAAGAGACCAAGGAGCCTTATCACTGGAATGAGCGGATCGGTGTACGTGTCTGTCAGGCAGCAAGAGAAAAAGGGCTTTTGACACGACCGTTGGGCAACGTCATCGTTTTTATCCCACCGCTTGTATCTACAACCGAAGAATTGGCTGACATGGTTCGGATTTTGGCGGAATCGATTCAGGACGTAACGACAGGCGATACGAGGAGTGATTGATATGGCTGATCGCCCCTTATCCGGATTGTTCATCACAGGGACAGATACTGGGGTAGGCAAAACGATTGTGACTGCCGGAATCGCATCCGTGTTGCGTGAGACAGGAGTGGACATCGGGGTTTGGAAGCCGGTCCAGTCAGGAGCACGAGCACAGGATGAGGGCAGTGACGCAATGCGCTTGAGATCGTGGAGTGGAGTGCATGACGCGTGTGAGGAGATAGCTCCGCTCTGTTTTGCGGCACCGCTTACCCCTTATCTGGCTGCGGAAGCAGAGGGGAAAAGCTTGACTATGGAGCAAGTAATTGCTGGAGGACGCTCCCTGATGGAACGTTATCCGGCACTCCTCGTCGAAGGAGCCGGTGGTCTGATTGTGCCATTGACTCCAACCGAAACGATGGCGGATCTTGCTGTTCGACTGAACCTGCCAATGCTCATCGTGGCTCGGGCTGGGCTCGGCACGATTAACCATACGCTGTTGTCCGTTTGGTATGCACGGGAACTCGGGATCGAGGTTGTAGGTGTCATCCTGAATCAAAACAACTCAGCTGGTGTCATTGATGAGAGTGTCAAAACAAACGCGAGCATGATTGAGAGCTATGGGGGAGTTCCTGTATGGGGCGTACTTCCATGGATAGACCAACCGTTAGGGCGTCAGCAGTTGACACAGTTAATCCACGAATGTGTAGACATCGGACAGCTGTACCAGTGGAGCCATAAATAAAATGAAGGGGAGACGAGAAAATGAAGCAAAGCACCTGTCTGGATTGGAAGGAATACGCCCATAAAGCGATTGCCAAAGAAGAGTTTACGCAGGAAGAGGCTATGAAGGTGTTGCAAGCGCCAGATGATGAGCTGCTGCTGGTCATGAACGAAGCTTTTCGCGTCAGAAAGCACTTTTTCGGAAAAAAGGTCAAACTGAACATGATCATCAACGCCAAGAGCGGCCTATGCCCGGAGGATTGCGGTTACTGCTCGCAGTCGATTGTTTCGAATGCTCCCGTATCCAAGTACACGATGCTGGATAAGGAGACATTGCTCGCAGGTGCGCGAGAAGCCATGAATCGAAAAGCAGGTACATACTGTATTGTCGCCTCAGGACGTGGTCCCACGGAAAAAGAGCTGGGGCAGGTCATCGAGGCAGTCAAAGAAATCCGCGAGACAATGCCACTGAAAATTTGCGCGTGCTTAGGGATACTAAGCGACGAACAAGCAACGCGACTAAAAGATTCAGGTGTTCACCGCTACAACCATAATCTCAACACGAGTCGCAACCATTACGAAGCGATTACGACAACGCACACGTACGATCAGCGTGTACAGACAGTCGATACCGTAAAAAGAGCAGGGATGTCGCCCTGCGCAGGCGTGATCATCGGCATGGGGGAGAGCGATGAGGAGATCGTTGAAATGGCATTTGCCCTGCGCAATCTCGACGCAGATTCCATCCCGATCAATTTTTTAAATGCGATTCCAGGAACCCCGTTGGAGGATAAAGGACGCACCCCGGCAATGAAGGCTCTTCGTGTTCTCGCCTTGTTCCGATTTATTTGCCCGGATAAAGAAATTCGTGTTGCGGGTGGTCGCGAAGTGAATCTGCGCACCTTGCAGCCGCTTTCCTTGTATGCAGCCAACTCATTGTTTGTAGGTGATTATTTGACGACACCCGGGCAAGAAATCACGACAGACCATCAGATGATTGAAGACCTCGGGTTTGAAATCGAGCTGTGTGCGTTGTAGGACAAGTAGGTCAGTGATGAAGAAACGCTACACATGGCTGGAAGAAGAATACGATTCATTGTGCAAACAATCGTTGGCAAGAGAATGGAACACTGTAGAGTCAGCCATTGATCGCGCTGGCACGTGGATTCAAGTCGAAGGGAGACCATTATTAAACCTGTCATCGAACAACTATTTGGGCTTGGCTCATGATCGACGAATCGTGGAAGCTGGCAAGATAGCGGCAGAGGAGTGGGGGGCAGGAGGAACTGCCTCTCGCCTCGTCCATGGTAACTACGCGTTATACGACGAGCTGGAACAACAATTGGCGGCGTGGAAAGAGAGAGAAGGGGCGCTTGTTTTTGCAAATGGCTATCAGGCAAATACAGGGGTACTTGCAGCGCTTGCTGGAAGAGGCGACGCTGTTTTTAGTGATCGGTTGAATCACGCCAGCATCGTAGATGGGATCGTGCTCAGTCGGGCGGAGCATTTTCGGTATAGACATAACGACATGGAGCACCTGGAATTTTTGCTGAAAAAGCACCAGGATACAAGACGGAAGTGGATCGTCACGGACAGCATATTCTCCATGGACGGTGATAAAGCCCCTCTTCTTGAATTGGTACAACTGCGAGATCGTTACGATGCCATCCTTATGGTTGACGAAGCCCATGCAGGGGGAGTGCGTGGTGAGGAAGGGCAGGGCTTGTGCCACGAGCTAGGCATCGCCGGACAAGTCGATGTTTTGATGGGAACCTTCAGCAAGGCATTTGGTGTTTATGGCGCATACGTATGCGCAGATGAGATCATCATTCGTTATTTGATGACAAAAGCACGCTCGCTAGTCTATTCCACAGCTCTGCCTCCTGCTGTGATTGGTTCGAATCTGGCGGCGTTGTCTTTGGTACAAACAGACTCTTGGCGAAGAAAAGCAGTGAGGCAGAATGCGCTCATGTTTCGCCAGTTGCTTCGCTCATACGGGTTTACCGTAGACGAAGAAGATACGCCAATTATCCCGCTCACGTTAGGAGAGAATGAGTGGACTTTGCAATTCAGCAAAAGGCTTCGGCAGCGAGGGATTGCAGCAGTGGCGATTCGACCTCCTACTGTGCCAGCAGGAACCGCGCGTATCCGTTTTACGGTGATGGCTGACCATACGCGCGAAGAGCTGGAGTGGGCTTGTGAGCAAGTGAGCGAAATCAGAGACGAACTTCACAAAGGAGGGGCGATATCGTGAGAAAAGTGATGCTGTGGCTAAACGGGTGGGGAATGCCAGATTGCAGCTGGGATGCAGTTCGCTCACAGTTTCCTTCCTATCAGCATATCATTCCTACTTATTCGGACGTCACGAACCCCTCACAATTTTACGAGAGAGTAGAAGAGGAAGTCCGCTCCCAATCGGCTCAGGAGCTGATTGTAGTGGGATGGTCAATGGGAGGAATGCTCGGATTACGCCTCGCTGCCCAGTACCCGGTCTCAGGACTTGTTTTGATCGGCACGACAGCACGCTTTACGAGCGAACAGCATGATCTTCGTAAAGGGTGGCATCCCGTTGTTTTGCAAAGGATGAAAAGGCAGCTTTCTGTTGCACGCGAGCGTGTGATGGACACTTTTGTCAAACAAATGCTAACACCAGGAGAGCGAGAACAAACAGGTCTGCAAGTGGGACTGGACAGCCAGAATTGGAGTACGGCGGCGTTGGTTGCGGGCTTGACCTATTTAGAAGAAGAGGATTGCCGCCCGTTTCTGTCTTCGCTGACTACTCCTGCTCTCGTCATTCATGGAATGGAGGATGCTATCTGTTCGTTCTCAGCGGGAGAAGAGCTGGCGAGTAGCCTTTCGAGTGCCCATTTCGTGCAAATTCCTGACTGTGGTCATGCCCCGCATGTATTTGTTCCAGAGGTTGTAGGAGATTCGCTAAAGAGGATGGTGGAGCAGCTTGCAGAAGAGGGCAATCAGCAGCCGATTTAGTGAGAAGGCTGTCTCATACGAAAAATACGCACTCGTGCAAAAGAAGATGGTCGATCATTTGAGTCAAATGATTATAGAGATAGCGAATGAGAATGATGTGCGAAACATCGTAGAGATTGGCTGTGGGACAGTGGGGTTAACCCGCGTCATTCGCAGCTATTTTTCTGCTGCCCATTACGAGGCGGTAGAGATTGCGTCAGGCATGTTGGAGCAGGCGAAGAACAATCTGGAGCAGCAACGCCTGATTTGCTCCTATTTTCAAGCTGATGCCGAAGAATGGGTTTGGGAACAACAGGCGGAGTCAAAGGATTTGATCGTTTCAGGAGCATGCTTTCAGTGGTTTGCCAAGCCTACGCATACGCTAAAAGGATTGGCAAGAATCCTGAAGCCCGGAGCACCTTTGGTTTTTTCAACATTTGGACCCGATACTTTTTGGGAGCTGCATGATTCGTTTGCGAATGCTCATGCAATTTTGGGGGAGAAGGGAGTGCGCCATGGCTTGGAGTTTCTCTCTGCACGTGATTGGCGTGAGCAATTGAAGCAAGCAGGGTTTACGGATATAGAGATCATTAGGAAATATGAGCGGCTAACGTACCCGGGTGTACGGGATTTTTTGCATGCCGTGAAAGCTGTGGGCGCCAGTGCAAGTATGGAGCAAGGGAGCGGTCTTGGACGCAGAAAACTCCTTGCAGAAATGATTCAATACTATGAGCAGACGTATAAAAGAGAAACAGGCATCCCTGTCACCTACGAAGTTATTTACGTTCGCGCGATTTCATCGGTGTAGTGTGTTATCAATGATCTTTGTTATGGAAATGAGAATGGTTATCAAATAGAATGAATAGAGGAACGATGGGAGGGCTATCAAGGAGTTGAATGTGGGACAATGAACGTAGATGATCATATTTTTTTATGGAATCAGGCAAGTGTACGATTACATGATGTACGGCATATCGTCATGCGAGCCGGAGAACAGCTGCGGTCCTATCAATTGCCGGCTAGTGCCTTTCTATTTTCGGTGAGAGGCAGTGGTCTGATTCGTCTTGACGGGAATGTGCATGCGATCAAGAATTGCTATATTGCCCATGCTGGCAAAGGTACTTACGTGGATATCGAGGAAATAAAGGATGAGCTGGAATACTATCTGATTTTGTACAAAGCTCATTTGCCGTTGCCTTGCCGGCAGGAGCTGCTGCGTTTACTGGAGAAAACACAACCTTTTCACATCCAATACGGCTTTACTCCCATGCATCAGGCAAATGTATTTGTCGCAATATCACGTATGCAGCAAGCATGGAATCAGAACGGCAATCTGGACAAGCTGCGAGCCAAGGCTCTGCTTTATCAACTCGTATGTGAGCTAATGGCACAGATGCAGTCACAAGGAATCGGAGTAACAGTACCGAACTTGGTCGAACAGGCCATCAGGCATATCGAGGAGCACTACGCAGAGACTTTCACACTCGATGATCTATCCGCGCTCTTAAACTGCAGCTCCCGATCCCTGCAACGCACCTTTAAAGCCCAGCTAGCGGTCGGCCCTATCGACTATCTGATCCAAGTGCGCATTCAAAAAGCGCAGGAACTGCTGCGTCAAACGAATTTGGGACTAAAAGAAGTAGCGGAATCAGTAGGTTATGCCGACAGCTATTATTTCAGTCGTATCTTCAAAAAATACACAGGTATATCTCCGTCTTCCTACAAAGAATATTCTCTGACACCGGAACAACGTCGCCAAAGTCCATCACTCTTGTCGCGATATTCCATTGCTGGTCAAAAGCTGTGGAAATATAATGATCACATTGAAAATGAAAATCAAAATCACTCGCATTCAAGAGATGGAGGAGCCGTACCGATGTATAAGAGTACAAAAGCGATGCTGGCGCTGAATCTGATGCTGAGCCTTACCTTGCTGCTGGGAGCTTGCTCGGCTGGCGGCATGAATTCTAGCAATTCGGGGAGTACAGCAACAGGCGCCTCGAAGCAGGTAGCGACGCAATCGAATACCACGCAACCTAGCGCGAATCAAGAAGTGAAGAAAAGCGAGACACGTACTATCAAACACATGAAAGGCGAGCTGACGCTTGATTTTAAACCAGTCAGAATCGCTGTGCTGGATACGCAGTACGCAGATCAAATGCTGGCCTTGGGCGAACTGCCTGCAGGCAGTGTAATTACAACGGGGGACGGTACAAAGTTTCCTGAGTATCTCATGGACAAGCTAAAAGATGTACATGTACTCGGGACAAAGGACGAGCCCAATTCGGAAGCGGTCGTGGCCATGGAGCCTGACTTGATTATTTGCACGGAGTTCCAGGACAAAATCTATGATAACCTGTCCAAAATCGCACCAACCATCATGTTTGGCCGAAACGAAGACTGGCGGGATACACTGCTTACATTCGGGAAAATTCTCGAAAAAGAACAAGAAGCTGAGCAAATCGTAAAAGACTACAAAGAGAAAACGAACAAACTGAAAGCAGAACTCGCAACCAAGCTCAAGGGTGAGTCCGTCGCACTTATTCGTCCGCGTGATAATGCCATTCGACTGCACACAGTTGAACACCGTACGGCTGCTATCTTGTATTCCGATTTGGGACTGACTCCTCCCAAGCCAGCGATGGATAAATCTGATACAGCTACGATGATTTCTCTGGAAGTGCTGCCAGAGGTAAATGCCGATCACATATTTGTCGTAACGGACAAAGCGAACCAAGCATTAACGGACGAATTCAAAAATAGCTCCATTTGGAAAGGGCTAAAAGCAGCCAAGGAAAATAAGGTGTACGAGGTAAACACAACTGTGTGGATTGCCTATTATGGCCCGATTGCCATCAACAATATCGTCGATGAAATTGCAGAGGCGCTTCTATAAATCATACAGACCGTCACTCTCTCCTAAGAGCTGTGACGTTTTTTTATGAATTGGAAAAGAAAGCGATTTCCTGGCAGGAATTATCACAAAAAGATGGAATCTTAAGAAGGTTGCCTATCCTGTTTATTCGAGGGGTGTGTGGAAGATGAGTCAAAGAGAAATCGTCATTGCGAGTGCTGTGCGCACTGCTATAGGTAGCTTTCAAGGAACGCTTGCAGGTGTCAGCGCGACAAAGCTGGGCGGGATTGTACTGGAAGCAGCGCTAGAGCGTGCAGGTGTTTCCAAGGATGCGGTCGATGAAGTGATTATGGGGAACGTATTGTCAGCAGGCTTGGGTCAAAACCCGGCGCGCCAGGCTTCTATTCACGCGGGCCTTGCTCATGAAGTTCCCTCCCTGACAATCAACAAGGTTTGTGGTTCAGGTCTAAAAGCCGTTCATCTGGCTGTGCAGTCAATCCTTGCAGGTGAGGCAGAAGTTGTCTTGGCTGGCGGGATGGAGAATATGAGTCAGGCACCTTATTTAATGGAAGGTGCGCGCTCAGGCTACCGCATGGGAGACCAGAAAGTAGTAGACTCCATGATTCGTGACGGACTGTGGTGTGCTTTCAACGACTACCACATGGGCATTACAGCAGAGAACCTCTGCACCAAATACGAAATCGGACGCGAAGAGCAGGATGAGTTTTCAGCGTGGAGCCAGGAAAAGGCTCAGCAAGCGCTCGCTAGTGGTCGTTTTCAGGAAGAAATCGTGCCGGTTCCAATCCCGCAACGCAAGGGTGATCCGGTGCTGTTTGCCGTAGACGAATTCCCGCGCGTTGGCGTGACGGCCGAAGCGCTAGGCAAATTAAAGCCTGCATTTAAAAAGGATGGAACCGTGACAGCCGGGAATGCATCTGGCATCAACGATGGAGCAGCAGCTCTCTTGATTATGACACGCGAAAAAGCAGAAGAGCTGGGCGTGAAGCCTCTCGCCCGTATTGTAGCCAATGCGAGTGCAGGTGTTGATCCAAGTATCATGGGGTACGGTCCAGTTCCTGCGACCAAACGCGTACTGGAAAAAGCGGGTCTGTCGATTGCTGACATCGACTTGATCGAAGCAAATGAAGCTTTTGCCGTCCAATCGCTGTCTGTAGGCAAAGCACTAGGCTTTGATCGTGAGAAGCTGAATGTCAACGGCGGAGCCATTGCTTTGGGGCATCCAATTGGTGCGAGTGGCGCGAGAATCCTGGTCACACTCGTGCATGAATTGCAAAAACGCGAAGGGGTAAAATATGGGTTAGCGACTCTTTGCATCGGCGGTGGACAAGGGGTCTCTACAATTGTCGAGAAAATTTAAATTTTAAATTGTGAACGCTTTGTGTACAGACTGAGCCGAACGTTGACAAAGGGAATAATTCTTCGTTAATATGAATGAGGGCAAAGGGGCACTTGACACCAGCCCTCTCCTTATGTATGAAAGGAGAATGTTACTCTGTGTCGAAATTGGATAATCCGTGGCGAGCGATCACGTTGGTCACCCTGATCGGTGTCGATATGGCCGTTTGCGTGATTTCGGGAGTCCTTCTGGGAAAATACTTGGATGGTCTTTTCTCTACCAATCCGCTTTTTTTGATGGTTGGGCTGCTCGCGGGATTAGGAATAGGCGTGTATAGCGTCTACCGCATCGTTCGCGGTTACCTCTAGGGAGATGGAACATGCAAACGTTTTCTTCGGCAATGCGATCCACGTTTCGCTATGCCTTTTTCTGTATGGCAATTGCCTCGATACTCTGGGCGGTGTTGCCATCATATCGTTTCTTTTTGCAAAGCCTCCTGCTTGGGATGGTTTGCAGTTTGGTGAATGGCACGGTCCTCTTCAGCAAAACCTGGCGCATAGGTCAGATGGCTGTTGATTCAAATGTCCGGCCAAAAGGGACTGGTATGTTGCAGCGACTGGCTGTGGCAGGCTTTGCAGTCTTTTTGACAATGCGTTTTCCTCATTTGTTTGGAATCGGTGGCGTGTTGATAGGTTTATTCCTCTTTCAGATTCTCAGTTTCCTATTTGTGTATCGCTCCTTTAAATAGATAGTAGATATTTTTTCTTTACACGTACGTAAGCAATAGACTCGCGCGGAAGAAAGGGGTGAAATACATGCATTATTCTCTGCGGTTTGAATGGTTGGGCATGGTATTTGACATCTCCACTATTCTCATGATTTTGGTTACCTCTCTGGTGGTGCTTTTGCTGTGTATCGGGATGACCCGCAACCTGACCTCCGCAACTCCAAGCGGCGCGCAAAACGTGATGGAATGGATTGTGGACTTCGTTACCGGCATTACAAAAAGCTACATCACACCGAAGAAGGCTGCGGGCTTTGTCTCGCTGGCACTCACTTTGTTCCTTTACATTTTCCTTGGAAACCAACTGGGTCTCGTATTTAACGTAAACACGGCTCACCACAACGGTCCTGACCATCAAGTAAGTGAAAAGGTTAAAGACATGTTGACGGCTTCCACGAATGAACAAATGAAGCAACAAAAGATGGCCAAGCTTGAAGAAGAGTTGAACTCTACCGATCCGTCCTCGCATGGCGTTGTCATTGGCTGGTGGAAATCACCAACAGCGACTCCAAGCGTAACTTTCGCTCTGGCGTTCATCGTTCTTCTCTACGCTCACTATCTGGGCATCAAGAAGAGCTTCGGCGGATGGTTGAAACATACATTCCTGAACCCGATTCACATTCTGGAGGAGTTCATCATCAAGCCGTTGACGCTGCCTTTGCGTCTATTCGGTAACATCTTTGCGGGTGAGGTTTTGATCGCCTTCCTGCTGGGTGTAGGGATCTTCGGAAGCATTCCGCTGTTCCTGTGGTTGGGCTACTCAGTGTTCGTTGGTTCCGTACAGGCATTCATTTTCACAACGCTGGCGATGGTTTACCTGTCACAGCAAGTGAATGAAGAACACTAATTTCGCTTACCCGATTTTATTTTCGTTTTTTAAACACTAAGGAGGTTTTTAAACAATGGAAGGTTTGGCTCTTGCAATTGGTATCGTATTTGGTCTGGCTGCTCTTGGCGCAGCGATTGGTAACTCTCTGGTAATCTCTCGTACAATTGAAGGCGTAGCTCGTCAACCAGAAGCACGTGGTAGCCTGATGGGTCTCATGTTCCTGGGTCTTGGTCTGGTAGAGGCAGTTCCGATCATCGCTGTAGCGATCGGTTTCATTCTCTTCGGTCGCCTGTAATCAGCGAGCATTTAGTAACAATAGGCGGGCACTTGATACCCGCCTATATTTTTGACAAAGACAATTAATAACCTTGATGATACATCTTTCTTTTCGCAGGAAGGAGTGAAACGAATGCTCGACTTTGGAGCGGTATCCCTGGAATGGGGAACGCTGTTAACCCAGGCAATTGTGTTCTTGTTGTTGTTGCTGCTTGTTCGTAAATTGGCTATGGGCCCGATCGTAGGGATCATGGAAAAACGTCGTCAGCATATCGAAAGTCAAATCTCCTCAGCTGAGAAGAACCGCACTGAAGCGGAAGCTCTTCTAGCTGAGCAACGTCGCGTGCTGGATGAAGCGCGTGCAGAATCGAAAGCAATCATTGACCGCGCTGCAAAGCAAGCGTCTGATGAAGCAACCAAAATCGTGACAGAAGCACAAGCTGCATCCGAGCGTATGAAAGCGGAAGCAAGTGCTGAACTGGCGCGTGAAGTGGAAAAAGCAAAACTCGAACTGCGTGAGCAGATGACCAGCCTGTCCGTGCTCTTGGCTTCCAAGATCATCGAGAAAGAACTGGACGAAGCAGCTCAAAAGTCTACTGTTGATAAATTTCTCGCACAAGTGGGAGATCGCCTATGAGTAGCGCAGTAGGAAAACGCTATGCTCGTGCGCTCTTTGAAGTAGCGAGTGAACGTAGCAAGATTGATCAGGTAGAAGCAGACCTGGGTGCAATCGTGGAAGCGGTTGAAGGCAATGAAGATCTGAAAAAGATCATGCTGCACCCTCACATCGCAGCAGATGCGAAAGCTACGCTCGCTGACGAATTGTTCAAAAGCCATGTAGGGGAAGAAGCCTTTAATTTTCTGAACGTCCTGATTGAGAACGGACGCGAAGTTGATCTGGTTGATATCTACCGTTCTTTTGTACAATTGGCGAACGAAGCTCGTGGATTTGCAGATGCGATTGTGACAAGTGCAAAGCCGCTTTCTACTGAAGAGCAAAATGAGCTGGCTGAGAAGTTCGGACAAACGCTGAATAAAAAGCTGCGTATGACAGCAGTCGTAGATCCAGCGATTCTCGGTGGCATTATTATCAAAATTGGCGACCGTCTGTACGATGGCAGCTTGAAAACGAAGTTGGAAACCTTTGCGCAAAAAGCGTAAAGTTCGATGGCTTTTAAGAAGTTGGATGAATGGGGTGAATTAAGTGAGTGCAATCAGACCAGAAGAGATTAGCTCCCTCATTAAAGAGCGGATCGCTAACTTTAAATCTGAAATCGAAGTTGTGGATGTAGGCACAGTCATCCAAGTAGGTGACGGTATTGCTCGTGTTCACGGTTTGGAAAAGGCCATGCAAGGGGAGCTTCTCGAGTTCCAAAATGGCGTAATGGGTATGGTACTCAACTTGGAAGAAGATAACGTGGGTGTCGTTATTATGGGACCTTTCCGCGACATTAAGGAAGGCGATACTGTAAAACGTACCGGCCGCGTTATGGAAGTTCCAGTAGGGGAAGCGCTGCTCGGCCGCGTTGTAAACCCACTGGGTCAACCAATCGATGGTCAAGGCCCTATCGCAAATAACGGTTTCCGTCCAATCGAGAGCCCAGCTCCTGGTGTTATGGCACGTAAATCCGTACACGAACCACTCCAAACAGGTATCAAAGCGATTGACGCGATGATCCCAGTTGGTCGTGGACAGCGTGAGTTGATCATTGGTGACCGCCAAACTGGTAAAACAGCAGTGGCGCTCGACACGATCATCAACCAAAAAGGTAAAGACATGATTTGTATCTACGTTGCAATCGGTCAAAAGCAATCTACCGTTGCAAACATCGTAGAAACTCTGCGTAAAGCAGGGGCTCTGGAATACACAATCATCGTTTCTGCTACTGCGTCTGACCCAGCTCCAATGTTGTACCTGGCTCCATATACAGGTGTAACAATGGCTGAGTACTTCATGTACAAAGGCGGACACGTTCTGTGCGTATACGATGACCTGTCCAAACAGGCTGCTGCATACCGCGAAATGTCCCTCTTGCTCCGCCGTCCTCCAGGTCGCGAAGCATATCCTGGTGACGTATTCTACTTGCACTCCCGCTTGCTGGAGCGCGCTGCGAAACTGTCTGATGATCTGGGCGCTGGTTCCATTACGGCTCTGCCATTCATCGAAACCCAAGCGGGTGACATTTCCGCATACATTCCAACGAACGTGATCTCCATCACGGACGGTCAGATCTTCCTGGAGACAGACTTGTTCAACGCAGGTCAACGTCCAGCGGTTAACACCGGTCTTTCCGTATCCCGTGTAGGTGGTTCCGCGCAAATCAAGGCGATGAAAAAGGTAGCAGGTCCACTCAAGCTCGAGTTGGCTCAATACCGTGAGTTGGCTGCGTTTGCTCAGTTCGGTTCCGATCTGGACAAAGCGACCCAAGCTCGTCTGACCCGTGGTGAGCGCTTGATGGAAATCATGAAACAAGGTCAGTTCGATCCAATGCCTGTTGAGAAGCAAGTTGCTTCTATCTATAGCGCTACAAGAGGTTACCTGGATGATATTCCAGTAGCAGAAGTGCGCCGCTTTGAGAAAGAGCTGTTGTCTTTCTTGGATTCCAACAAACCACAACTGTTGGAGCACATCCGCACAACGAAAGACCTTCCAGATGAAAAAGAATTCAACGCAGCGATCGAAGAGTTCAAAAAAGGCTTTTCGGTAACTCGCTAATCGTTAACCTGATAGACATCAGATGCATGCCGGGCGATTTGCCCGTGCATGCGTCCTCAAGGTGGTGAAAACGAGTGGCTAAAGGAATACGTGAGATTCGACGCAGTATCAAAAGTAAAAAAGATATGCGCCAAATCACGAAAGCGATGAAAATGGTGGCGGCTGCGAAGCTTCGCCGTAACCAGGATAAAGCTGAGGCGGCACGCCCGTATGCTGACAAGATCCAGGAAGTGATCGCAAGCATCGCGAGTGGGACCTCTGGTTCCAAGCATCCAATGTTGCAAAATCGTCCGGTGAAAAAGACTGGTTATATTGTCATCACTTCCGACCGTGGACTTGCTGGGGGTTACAATGCCAACATTCTCCGTAAAGTGGTAAATACCATTAACGAGAAGCACAAGTCCAAGGATGAATACGGTATTTTTGTGATTGGCCGCAAAGGTCGTGACTTCTTCAGCAAACGGAACTACCCGCTTTTGGAGGAAGTGACAGGTCTGCCAACCAGCCCAGCCTTTGCTGATATCAAGAAAATTGCCGGTGCAGCAGTCCAAATGTTCGAGAATGAGCAGATTGACGAACTGTACCTGTGCTACAACAAGTTCCAAAGTGCAATTTCGCAAATACCTACCGTAAAACAATTGCTGCCATTGGAAGCTCCCGAGAGCAACAATGCGCGCGCAATCAATTACGAGTATGAGCCGTCCTCGGAAGAAGTATTGGCGGACCTGTTGCCGAAATATGCGGAAACACTGGTTTACAGTGCACTTCTCGAAGCAAAAGCTTCTGAAGAAGGTTCCCGTATGACTGCAATGGGCAACGCGACAGACAATGCTACGGATATGATCAACCGTTTAACGTTGAGCTACAACCGTGCTCGTCAGGCAGCCATTACACAAGAGATTTCCGAGATCGTTGCAGGTGCAAACGCACAGGCTTAGTGGCAGCGAATAGCTCCCAATTTAGCTTTACAGGAGGGAAGAAGTAAGATGGCGAATGGACGTGTGGTTCAGGTAATGGGTCCGGTTGTTGACGTCGAGTTCGACCGCGGACACCTGCCTGCCATTTACAATGCGATCAAGATTCAACATAAAGCACAAAGTGCCGGTGAGCGCGACATCGACTTAACTGTTGAGGTTGCTACTCATTTGGGCGATAACTTGGTTCGTACCGTTGCAATGTCTTCCACTGACGGTTTGGTTCGTGGTATGGAAGCAGTTGATACCGGTGCAGCTATCTCCGTTCCAGTGGGTGCAATCACCCTCGGACGCGTATTTAACGTATTGGGTGAGCCGATCGACCTGCAAGAACTCGGTCAAGTAGATCGTCGTGACCCAATTCACCGTAAAGCTCCTGAGTTCGTAGACCAAGCAACGACTGTTGAGATCCTGGAAACAGGTATCAAAGTTATTGACCTCTTGGCTCCGTACATCAAGGGTGGTAAGATCGGTCTGTTTGGTGGTGCGGGTGTAGGTAAAACCGTTACTATTCAAGAGCTGATCAACAACATCGCGCAAGAGCACGGTGGTATTTCCGTATTCGCTGGTGTAGGTGAGCGTACCCGTGAAGGTAACGACCTGTACCACGAGATGAAAGACGCAGGCGTACTGCCGAAAACCGCGATGGTATTCGGTCAGATGAACGAACCGCCTGGTGCACGTCTTCGTGTAGCGTTGACTGGTCTGACTATGGCGGAATACTTCCGTGATGAAGAAGGCCGCGACGTTCTTCTCTTTGTTGATAACATTTTCCGCTTTACTCAAGCGGGTTCCGAAGTTTCCGCTCTCTTGGGCCGTATGCCATCTGCGGTAGGTTACCAACCAACATTGGCTACCGAAATGGGTCAGCTGCAAGAGCGTATTACTTCCACGAAAAAAGGTTCCGTAACGTCCATTCAAGCGATCTACGTACCAGCGGATGACTACACTGACCCGGCTCCTGCTACTACGTTTGCTCACTTGGACGCTACAACGAACTTGGAGCGTTCCATCGCTGAGTTGGGTATCTTCCCTGCGGTAGACCCACTCGCATCCACTTCCCGTGCTCTGGCTCCTGATATTGTAGGACAAGAACACTATGATGTGGCTCGTAGCGTTCAAAAAATCCTGCAACGTTACAAAGAACTGCAAGATATCATCGCGATTCTCGGTATGGACGAGTTGAGCGACGACGACAAGCAAGTAGTTGGACGCGCACGCCGCATTCAACGTTTCTTGTCCCAGTCCTTCCACGTTGCCGAGCAGTTCACTGGTAACCCAGGCCAATACGTGCCATTGAAGGAAACTGTTCGCAGCTTCAAGGAAATCCTCGAAGGTAAGCATGACCACCTGCCAGAGGGCGCGTTCCTGTACGTAGGTACAATTGAAGAAGCGGTAGAAAAAGCGAAGAAAATGGCGTAAGACACCCTGGAAAGGGGAGACGAGTAAGTGAGTAAGATGACAGTTGAAGTCGTAACTCCTGAACGGGTTGTCTACAGCGGTCAGGCTGAAATGGTGATTGCTCGCGGCTTGCAAGGGGAAATTGGTATTATGCCAAACCACATGCCGTTGGTAACCCCGCTGAAAACAGCGCCAGTTCGGATTAAGACAGAAGGCGATAAAGAAGTGAAGATGGCTGTAAGCGGCGGCTTCATGGAAGTGCGCGGCGATAAAGTGACCATCCTTGCTGAAACGGCTGAATTGCCGGGAGACATCGATGTTGAACGCGCGAAGGCTGCGAAAGAGCGTGCTGAAAAGCGTTTAGCTGAGAAATATGCCGAGCTCGACGTCAAGCGTGCAGAACGCGCGCTGCAACGTGCGATGGCACGTCTCGACGTATCGAAGTAAAGCGTAAGCTTGATATCCCCGCGCCCATGTGGCTGCGGGGATTTTTCGGTTATAGGGTAATGAATGATGAGCCATGGAAATCGGGCATGATATTTCCAGTTGGTAATTGCCTAATGTTTCTGTGTATAATAGACCTAATGCCCTGCCGACGAGCTACGTTATCATGATAAACAGCGGGAAAAAGCGGCATTGGCTATTGGGATTAAAGGAGAGTGTAATTGATGCAAACCGTTCGCGATATCCGCCACAATCAAGATGGCGTAGTGATTCCTAGCAGCTTTGCGGCTAATGGCTGGACAAGCGTGCTATCTCATGAAATGAATGTTCTTTTCCAAGCAATGTGCTATGTGGTAACGAAGCATGAGTCTAAAGAAGAGATGAGAAAAGCTCTGGACGAGTTCGATGCATTGAAAGGCACATTCACTGAGCCTGTTCAAGAAGGCTTTAAGTCTGAAGAGGATTTTAAAGGCTATGTAAACCTGTTGAACAGATTCAAAGCATTCATGAGTCGTTCCGAATATGCATATCCGACATCTCTTGACGAAGCAATTGAACTTTTCGTGAAGTGGGGACTGGTAATCGATAATGAAGATGCCTGGGATGTACCGGTTTATCCATTCCCAGATGCATCTGAATTGTTCAAGCTGAGTGAAGCAGAGTCTCTTGCGTTGGCTCATATTAAACTGGAAGCATTGGTGCATCCGATGTTTAGCCGCCTCGTAATGAAGCTGCACGAGCAAGAAGAAAATACGTTCAGCATGTCCAAAGCAGAAATGAAGCAATTGCTGAACACAAATGACCAGATGCTGGCAGAGGTTCTGATCAAGCTGACTCCATATATGGAAGATGCGATTGAAAATATGCTGGAAATCCCAGAAGACGAGAAGATGAACTTCACGATTGTATGGGAACGTATTTACGAGGACTTCCTTGGACAGCAATTTTCAAACAACGTTCAATAATTAAGAGAATAAGAGAGCCAGACGGGCATATTCGTTTGGTCATCATACTATGCTGGAAAAACTCAGGGGGAAATCTCTGAGTTTTTTCCCTTTATATGGCACAAAAGGAAGGCTTTCGTTAGACACCCTATTGGCAATTTGCTATAATGATAAAGGTATTTTTTTCTAGCAGCGACAGCGTTCATACCTACACCTTTGACGCTGCGAGCAGTACCCTTTTGAGGGAGTCTCGACTTCTTCTGGAGGACAGCGCAAGACGATTCATACCTTTCTCAAGAGCGGAGGGAACGTGGGTGAGTGACATCTATACCAACAATTATGTGATTGTCGCGATCTTTTTGATTCTTGGTGTGTTGTTGCCCGTGGCTACAGTCAGTTTTGTTGGTCCATTACTTCGTCCAAAGAAACCGACACGGGAGAAGCAAACTACTTATGAAAGCGGTAACATTCCTGTTGGTGACAGTTGGGTGCGTTTCAACGTGAAGTATTACATCTTTGCCCTCATGTTTGTCATCTTTGATGTAGAAACACTCTTTCTGTATCCGTGGGCCGTCGCTTACAAAGAACTGGGGCTCTTTGCCTTAGTCGAGATGGTCATCTTTATATCCTTGCTCGTCGTAGGATTGATTTACGCGTGGAGAAAGAAGGTGCTGGAATGGAACTAGACCTGACAAGCATTGCGCCTGAATTGCAAGAGGAATTGAATCGCAACGTCATGTTCACGACATTGGAAACAGTGAAGGGATGGGTTCGCAGCAACTCGTTGTGGCCATTAACTTTTGGCTTGGCCTGTTGCGCAATCGAGATGATGGGAACGGGTGGGGCGCGTTATGACCTCGACCGGTTTGGTGTTATTTTTCGAGCATCCCCAAGACAATCTGATGTCATGATCGTAGCCGGGACCGTCACGAAAAAGATGGCACCACTGCTTCGCAGGCTGTATGATCAAATGCCTGAACCAAAGTGGGTGATTGCCATGGGCTCCTGTGCGACAGCGGGAGGTCCGTACGTGCGCTCGTACAGCGTGGTAAAAGGTGTAGACCAGATTGTGCCTGTCGACGTATATATTCCGGGTTGTCCGCCTAACCCTGCCGCTTTGATCTACGGAATCAATAAGCTCCAAGAAAAAATCCGTTACGAAGCGAAGACTGGGAAGCAGGTGACCAATCTATGAGCGACGAGAAGCGCAAGCCGACGCCGGAGGAAAAGGCAGCGGCAGCGGCTGAAGCCCGTGCCAAGGCCGAAGCTTTGCGAAAATTAAGAGAACAGGAAGCACAAGCTTCCCAAGAGGCGAGCCCAATGGAGGCATCTCAAGAGCCACAAGAGGAAATCTCTGCTCCGGAAGCAAAACCTGTGTCAGAAATGACACCTGAGGAAAAAGCCGTAGCCAAGAAAGCAGCAGCGGCTGAAGCAATTGCCAAGGCAAAAGCGGCGAAGGAACAGGAAGAAGCTGCACCACCCCCAGCAAAACCTGTGTCGGAAATGACACCTGAAGAAAAAGCCGCAGCGAAGAAAGCAGCAGCGGCTGAAGCGATTGCCAAGGCAAAAGCGGCGAAGGAACAGGCAGAAGCTGCTCCACCCCCAGCAAAACCTGTGTCGGAAATGACACCGGAAGAAAAGGCCGCAGCCAAGAAGGCCGCAGCGGCTGAAGCAATTGCCAAAGCAAAAGCAGCAAAGGAACAGGCAGAAGCTGCACCACCCCCAGCAAAACCTGTGTCGGAAATGACATCTGAGGAAAAAGCCGCAGCCAAGAAAGCAGCCGCCGCAGAAGCACTAGCCAAGGCAAAAGCAGCGAAGGAAGCAAAAGAAGCTGCGGAAAACGGAGCCGATACGGCAGAATCAGCTCCAGATGCGGATGCCAAGGCGAAGGCCGCCGCAGCCGCCGCAGCTGCTGCTAAGGCAAAAGCCGCTCGTGAAGCAGGCGGCGATGAATCCGGTGATGACGATGCCAAGGCGAAGGCCGCTGCTGCCGCAAAAGCCAAAGCAGCCGCCGCAGCAGCAGCGAAGGCAAAAGCAACGCAAGCAACTGGGGATGAGACCCCGGCAGAGGAAGCGCTGAAAGTGCCTTCCAAAAACCAGCCCTATCTTGATAAATACGTTTCACGAATTTCCGAAGCGTTTGGACAGGAAGTTATCGAGGCTTCGTATATTAACGAGCTAGGTAAGGAAGTTCCAACTCTCACCATTCAAAATGAACGTTGGCATCAAGTTGCCCAATTTTTAAGAGATGATGAGCAATTGAGTTTTGAGTACCTGTCCGATCTTCACGGTGTCGATTACGAGGATCGCCTGGAGGTATACTACCACTTTTATTCCTACAAAAATCGTCAAAGCTTGGCAGTAAAGGTCAAAACGAGCAGAGAAGAGTCAAAAGTTGCTTCTGTAATGGACCTCTGGCATGGCGCAAATTGGAATGAAAGAGAGACTTTTGACCTTTTGGGTATTCATTTCCCGGGACATAAGGATTTGCGTCGAATCCTGTTGCCGGATGATTGGGTAGGGTATCCGCTGCGCAAAGATTATGTGCAATACGACGAGGAGGTTTAGCAGATGAACCATAACATCCTCACGACTCATGTTGATACCTCTTCTGAAACAGGACTTCGTACGGAAGAGATGTTATTAAACGTAGGTCCACAGCATCCGAGTACACATGGAGTATTTCGTTTGGTAGTAAAAATCGATGGGGAAACCATTAAAGAAGCGATTCCAGTGATGGGCTACCTGCATCGAGGTACAGAGAAACTGGCAGAAAACTTGACCTATACGCAAATTATCCCTTATACAGACCGTATGGACTACGTGTCCGCCATGACCAACAACTACGTTCTCTGTCACGCAGTAGAAACGATGATGGGGTTGGAGATTCCAGAACGAGCTCAGTTTTTGCGATTGATCGCAATGGAGTTGAACCGGGTGGCGAGCCATTTGGTTTGGTGGGGAACGTTTCTTTTGGATATTGGTGCGATGGGGCCCTTCCTATATGCATTCCGTGATCGGGAGACGATCCTCGATTTGTTTAATGAACTGTGCGGGGCGCGGATGACCTTTAACTACATGCGCGTAGGTGGAGTGAAATGGGATGCACCTCCAGGCTGGATCGACAAAGCCAAAGAATTTGTCCAGTACATGAAGAAAGAATTGAATAACTACCACCAGCTGGTGACAGGGAATGAGATTTTTATCAACCGTCTTATAGGGATTGGCAAGTTCGATACAAAAACGGCATTGGATTACTCGCTATCTGGTGTCATGCTCCGCTCGACTGGTGTCAAGTGGGACCTGCGCAAAGACGAACCGTATTGTATTTACGATCGTTTTGAATTTGACGTGCCAACAGCGACTGAGGGAGATTGCATGGCGCGCTATCATCTGCGCATGGCAGAAATTGAACAATCTCTGCGAATTCTCGAGCAGGCATTGGAGCAATTTCCGAGTGAAGGCGAAGTCATGGGCAAAGTGCCACGTGTGATTCGCCCGCCTGCTGGGGAGACATATGTGCGCATCGAGTCACCGCGGGGAGAAATTGGCTGCTACATTGCCAGTCAAGGCAAGGATAAACCGTGGAGATTGAAGTTCAGACGGCCTTCGTTTACCAATCTGCAAATTCTGCCTAAGCTGTTGCAGGGGGAAAACCTCTCGAACATGGTTGCCATCTTGGGCAGTATCGACATCGTGCTCGGGGAGGTTGACTGTTGATGAATACTCTCTTGCAGCAAGCACCCTCATGGGGTACCACACTTTGGTTTATCCTAGCGGCAGTATTACTGCTTGCCGTCGTGTTGGGATTCGTTACGTACGCTATTTACTTCGAGCGTAAAGTGATTGGGTGGATGCAGCTGCGCATCGGGCCGAATCGAGTAGGACCATTGGGACTTCTTCAGACGGTTGCGGATGTTGCCAAACTGCTATTAAAGGAAGATATTCGTCCGCAACATGCTGACAAAGCGTTGTTCACTCTAGCACCAATATTGGCCTATGCCCCTGCTTTTGCGGTATTGGCGGTCATGCCTTTTACGGAGAGCATTCGGTTCGCTGATCTGGGAATAGGGCTGTTGTATTATATTGCCTTGTCTGGGATCACCGTATTAGGCGTAATCACGGCTGGCTGGGCCTCGAATAACAAGTACTCGCTGATCGGGGGTCTCCGCTCCGCTGCGCAGATGATCAGCTATGAAGTACCGCTGGTCATGTCCGTGGTGGGTATCGTTCTATTAACGGGCAGCATGAATCTCGAGGATATTGTCGAGGCGCAGCAGGATGTCTGGAATATTGTTCCGCAGTTTATCGGATTTGTTGTATTTATCATTGCTGCCCAGGCTGAGCTGAATCGTACGCCATTTGACTTGCCGGAAGCAGAGTCGGAGCTCGTTGGCGGTTACCACGTCGAGTATTCGGGTTTCCGTTTTGCGATGTTCATGCTGGCGGAGTATGTGTACATGTTCGGGATGGGTGCCTTGATCACGATTCTCTTTTTTGGTGGTTGGTTGCCGATTCATCCATCATTGGACTTCATTCCGGGAATCGTTTGGTTTATCCTTAAATTTTCTGTTTACGTCTTCCTCCAGTTTTGGATTCGCGCCACGATGCCGCGCTTACGTGTCGATCAACTGATGTCGTTTGCTTGGAAAGTGCTGTTGCCCGTGGCATTGTTCAACATCCTGCTCACAGCCGTAGTGGTTTCTTACCAAAATGGCATGTTCTAGTAGCGACTTGATCGAAAACGACTACGTCCCACTGTTTTCATAGCGCAGGCTTCGCCATAGGCTTGCTTCGTCAAAAGCTTGCTTTCGTCAAAAACGTGGTGCAGCCAAGTTCTCAAATTCTGAGGGGTGACACACATGCTAGGACTGGCCAAAGGCCTGGGGTATACATTTAAAAAGCTCACGGAGAAAAAAGTAACCCACTTCTATCCGGATGTGCCCTTTCCAATGCCGCCTCGCTTTCGCGGTATTCAGCACTTTTCTCCTGAAAAATGCATCGTCTGCAACCAATGCGCACGCATTTGTCCGACGGAGTGTATTCAACTGACAGGGAAGCCCCATCCTGATCCGGAGAAAAAGGGAAAGATTATCGATACGTACGATATCAATTTTGAGTTATGCATTTTATGCGATCTGTGTACAGAGGTTTGTCCTACGGAAGCAATTGTGATGACAAACAACTTCGAACTGGCTGCCTATAGCCGGGACGAATTGTACAAAAACTTGAAATGGCTCGACGACAACAATACGAACGTCAGGGAGGAGAATTAGTATGACAGGTGAATTCGTTGCCTTTTTTATCCTGTCCCTTCTGACGATCGGTGGCGCGGTGTTTATGATCAGCTTTACGCGCGTCGTCCACATGGTCATCTCATTGGGCGTTACGTTTATCAGCATTGCAGGTCTGTTTGTTTTGTTGGGAGCGGATTTCGTCGGGGTCGCACAAATTCTGGTTTATTCAGGGGCTATCTCCATTTTGATGCTCTTTGGAATCATGCTGACCAAGCACGATGCGAACGATGAGGGAACAGGCCGGACATGGAAAAACCGTTTTATCCTGCTCTTCGTAATCGTTCTGTTCGGATTATTGTTCTGGGGTGTGCAAAATACACCATGGCCTGCGCCACCGCCACCTGCAGATGCTCCTGTAGACAATGCCAAAGAAATCGGTATCGAAGTATTCACCAAATTCGTCATACCATTTGAGCTGTTGTCTGTTCTGTTGCTGGTCGCATTGGTCGGTGCGATCATCATGGCGAAAAAGGAGGGGGATAACGAATGACAGTAAGTATTTCCTCCTACTTAATGGTCGCTCTGATTCTCTTTTGTGTAGGCCTGTATGGCGCATTGACGAAACGAAATGCAGTCGTCGTCTTGTTATCAATCGAGCTGATGCTGAATGCTGTAAATATTAACCTGGTCGCCTTTTCCAAGTTCGGTCTGTATCCATCCGTGACGGGACAAATCTTTACCTTGTTCACGATGACGGTTGCAGCTGCCGAGGTTGCCGTAGGGTTAGCGATTCTGATTGCGCTGTACCGCAACAAGGAGACTGTGAATGTAGATGAAATGGACCAAATGAAACGATAAGAGGGAAACCTGAAAAGGAGGACAAAGATGGATACTCTAATGCACTACGCCTGGCTGATCCCTCTGTTTCCGCTTCTTGCTTTCATCGTGATCGTCTCATTTGGTCGCCAATTGAAAGAAGGAGCGGCCATAGTGGGCATTACCCTGACGGCTGTTTCTTTTGGAATTGCAGTGCTCATCTTCTGGGAGAGATTCCAGGGTGGGGGAACCGATTACAATTATGTGATAGATTGGCTGCATATTGGCGATATCGTGATCAACATGGGCTTCGAAGTGAATCCGCTGAATGCCATGATGCTCGTCATTGTGACATTAGTCAGTCTGTTGGTCCAAATCTACTCCAAAGGCTACATGCATGGGGATGAACGCTTTCCGGTGTTCTATCAATACCTGGCGCTGTTCACATTCTCCATGCTGGGATTAGTCATCTCGCCTAATTTGTTGCAAGTATATATTTTCTGGGAGCTGGTAGGGGTATGCTCCTTCCTGCTCGTTGGCTACTACTACTTCAAGAGAGAGGCAAAAGCAGCCGCCAAAAAGGCTTTTATCGTTACACGCATCGGGGACCTTGGTTTGTTCATCGGGATATGTCTGTTGTTCTGGTGGACCGGAAGCTTTGAGTACGGAGCAATTTTTGAGAGTATCGCACTCGGACGACTGGAACCATGGATGATTACGCTCGCGGCGATTCTCATTTTCGTTGGGGCCATGGGAAAATCAGGTCAATTTCCGCTTCATACGTGGTTGCCTGATGCCATGGAAGGTCCAACACCTGTGTCGGCATTAATTCACGCGGCAACGATGGTTGCGGCTGGTGTTTATTTGGTCGCTGCTACCTATCCGCTGTTTATCGCATCCGATACGGCTTTGACAGTTGTGGCGTATGTAGGAGGATTCACCGCCATATTTGCAGCTTCGATCGGCTTGACCCAACGGGATATCAAGCGTGTCTTGGCATATTCCACAGTCAGTCAGCTCGGGTACATGATGCTGGCATTGGGAGTAGCTGGTGCTGCTGGTTATGTAGCAGGGTCCTTCCATTTGATGACTCACGCCTTTTTCAAAGCACTGCTCTTCCTGGGAGCAGGTAGTGTCATCCATGCCGTACATACGCAGAATGTATTCGAAATGGGTGGCTTGTGGAAAAAGATGCCGATCACCGCTTTGACTTTCTTGATCGGTTGCTTGGCGATTGCGGGAATCTTTCCGTTCGCTGGTTTCTGGTCGAAAGAAGCGATTCTGGGGGCTGTTTACGGAGCACATCGCTACGATTTGCTGTTCATCGCGCTCTTAGCAGCATTCTTTACGGCATTCTATATGTTCCGTCTGTTCTTCCTGACATTCGCAGGGAAGGCACGTGGCAAGCACGAAGCTCACGAATCTCCAGGAGTCATGACTGGTCCGCTCTTGGTCTTGGCATTGCTTGCGGTTGTCGCGGGCTTTGTGAATACACCGTACGCGCCATTACTCTCTGATTGGTTGCTGTCAACGAAAACAGGTACGGCAATCACGAGCATTTTTGTGGAAGGCAGTGAGCACGCGGCCGCTTGGTTGCAGATTGTGGCACTGTTGATCTCTATTCTTGGAGTCGTGCTGGCTTACCTGATATACGGCAAGAAATCCATCTCCTCGGACACGATTCCAGAAACAATGCCGTGGCTCTATCAGCTCTCATACAAGAAGTACTACATCGATGAGCTGTATCACAACGTCATTGTTCGTCCATTAGGCTGGCTTGGATTTGTCCTAGATGTATTTGATAAGTACATTGTGGACGGTTTGGTTGGATTGACAGCAAAAATCACCCAGGGAATCGGATCTTTGCACGCAAGAGTACAAAGTGGGCAGATTCAATCCTATGGAGCAATGGTCATATTCGGTCTGTTACTCTTGATCATCGCCATCAGTTTGACGGCCAAGGGAGGTGGACTCTTTGGGTAATATCCTTTTGTCATCACTGGTGTTCTCTCCGCTGCTGGCGATTCTCGTCATGGCTTTTATCCCCAGTCGACATGCAGGTGTGATCAAGCAGGTCGGGATTTTTGGAACGTTGCCGGCACTTATCTTGGCAGGTTGGATGTTCGGCATGTTTGATTACGAGACAGCCAATCTGCAGTTCGTAGAAAAGCACAGTTGGATTTCGATTCCGATTGGAATGGCTCAGGCAGGCACGGTCTTTGCTTTTGAGATCAACTATGAACTCGGTGTAGATGGTATTTCGATGCCATTGATTTTGCTGACGGCGATTATCGGTACCCTTGCAGCAATTGCTTCATGGCAGATCAAGAAGAGGCAGAAGGAGTATTTTATCCTGTTTCACCTGCTGCTGATCGGCATGTTGGGAGTCTTTGCTGCAGACAATCTGTTTCTGTTCTTCATTTTCTTCGAGCTGACACTCGTACCGATGTACTTCCTCATCGGGATTTGGGGATATGGGGAGCGCGAACAAGCAGCAAACAAATTCCTGTTGTATAACGGAATCGGTTCAGGGATCATGCTGCTGGCTTTCATCGTGATCTTTGTCATCATGCGGACGCTCAATATCGATGAAATCACGGCGATCCTGACGACACCAGGGCATCCGATAACCGAAATCCTTACGCCGGAAATGCGTTTTGGCATCTTCCTAGCGCTGTTCATCGCTTTTGCGATCAAGCTGCCCGTATTTCCGTTCCACACGTGGATGCTACGCGTTCACGTACAGGCTCCACCTTCAATCGTCATGATTCACTCCGGTATTTTGCTGAAGATGGGGGCGTACGGCCTTTTGCGGATGGGAATCGGCTTCTTCCCGGAGCAGGCCTACGATTTCTCTACGTGGATGGCAGTTTTGGGGATTATCAACATTTTGTATGGGGCTGTGCTGGCCTTCGTACAAAAGGATTTAAAAATGGTGCTGGCTTACTCCAGTATCAGCCATATGGGTATCGTCTTGCTCGGTTTCGCTTCGATGAACACGATCGGGTTTCAGGGAGCGATGTTCCAGGTGATATCTCACGGTTTTATCTCAGCACTGCTCTTCTTCTTGATCGGTGTCATTTGGGATCGGACACAGACATCGTTGCTCGACGATTTGGGCGGTTTAGCCAAATCCATGCCGTTTGTCAGCGGCGTGTTGTTGGCAGGCGGGATGGCTTCACTCGGACTTCCGGGCATGTCCGGATTCATTAGTGAGTTCTTTGCCTTCCTCGGTCTGTTTGGTCGTTTGCCAGTAATGGCAGCAGTGGGAGCGATCGGGATTGTCCTCACCGCGGTGTATTTACTCAGAGCGATCTTGAAAACAACTTTTGGCCCTACTCCAGGCAGATGTACAGGACTTGCTGATGCACAGCCGATGGAAGTTATTCCGATGGTAGTTCTGTTGGGATGTATTATTCTCATCGGGGTTTATCCGGCAGTTCTGGGGAATCCGATGCAGCAGGCGCTGAAAACGATCGTACCTATCGTAACGGGAATAGGAGGGTAATCCATGGAGGTTAAAGATATTTTCTCATATGACTGGAGCTACCTTCTGCCCGAGTTTATCATTCTTGGCTTTGCTACCTTTTTATCACTGCTGGACCTTTTTGCGGGCAAGCGTCTTGGCAAGCAGGTCATCGGTTGGCTATCCTTCCTGGGCACGGTCATTGCGGCGATCTTTGTGATCATCAATATGAATGCTCTCGATAAGCCATATAGCTACATGATCGACATGATCCGGATCGATGATTACGGCAATGCGTTCAAGCTGATTTTCTTGGCAGGGACAGCTTTTGCCATTCTCATCTCGCTGTCCTATCTGAAATCGGGGGAAGTCCAGCACAGAGGCGAGTATTACTATTTGCTGCTGACCGGGCTTCTCGGGGCTATGGTCATGGCTTCTTCGGCTGACTTGATTACCTTGTTCGTGGGACTGGAGCTATTGTCTCTCTCGTCCTATGTACTGGTCGGATTGCGAAAAAAATCGCGGCTTTCCAACGAGTCGGCGTTCAAATACGTCGTTTCGGGAAGTATTGCCACGGCTGTGCTCCTGTTTGGGATGTCGTACGTGTACGGACTCACGGGAACCACACATATTTATGAAATCTCATTCCGGTTGGCAGAAGCGGGAATGGCGGGCTATCAGTTCCTTGTCTATACGGCGTTTGCGTTTCTCGCAGTAGGTCTTGCCTTCAAAATATCTGCAGCGCCTAACCACATGTGGGCGCCAGATGTCTATCAGGGTGCTCCTACCCCAGTCACTGCTTTTCTGGCAGTTGTGTCAAAAGCAGCAGGGTTCGCGCTGATCTTTCGAGTAATGATGATCTCGTTTTTCAACGTTTCCGATGGAACGGGATCAGGACGGTTCTTTTTCGAAGAGGGAAGCCTCTACCTGGGGCTGATGGCAGCGGCCTCGATGATTATCGGAAACACGATGGCGCTCAGGCAGACAAACGTCAAACGTATGATGGCTTACTCCGGTATTGCGCAAGCGGGTTATTTGCTCGTGCCGTTTGTACCGCCGACCTCTCTCTTTTTCAGCGAAGTGATCTTCTATCTGTTCGGTTACCTGCTGGTCAGCTTTGGTGCTTTCGCTGTGATTATGGTTGTATCTCGTGAGCAAGAGACAGAGGATTTGAAAGGATTCGCCGGATTGTACCATCGCTCGCCTGTGATGGCAATCGCGATGAGCATCTTCCTCTTGTCCTTGGCAGGTATCCCGATTACGGTTGGCTTCTTCGGGAAGTTCTATCTGTTCATGGGTACATTAGTGGTAGAAAACTACTGGCTGGCGGCAATTATGATCATCACCAGCGTCATTTCCTACTACTACTACTTTGGGATTATTCGTCAGATGTACATGCGTCCTGGGACAACCGAAGCACCGATGGTTGTGCCAAAAGGCATTTGGACGTTTATTCTCATCATGGCAATCGCTACCGTATTCTTCGGGGCTTTCCCGGGTCTGGTCACCGACTATATCCAGATTCATTTCAATCCGTCCTTTGATTTTGGCAACATGCTCTCTCCCAGCTCTCAGTGATACTCGTAACTGAATAGCACTTCAGGTACAATAGAAGGGATGGCTCGTGATCGGGCCGTCCCTTTTTCTATGATTCTCGGTTGGGCAATGAGGAGGTAACTAGCATGTCACAAGAAGTATATGGCTTGTTGAGCATCATTTTATCGATTGCGTTTATTGGGCTCGCTTGGTGGGCGTTGCAATCCTTTCGCTTTGATAAAATTTTGAAAAAACCAAATGGTGCTCAGGCGAAGCTGTTGCAAATTTTTCTTTCCATTGTGATTGGATATGAACTGTCCCGCTTTTTCCTTGATTACTTGGGCTGGTCCCTGACATTCGGGAATTTGTTCAACTAAATACCCAAAGACGACGATTCGCTGGTATATCCACCCAGCTACATGTACAAAATGAGAAGTACAAAGAGATACATGTAAGCATAGGGAGAGGATATCAATGGGGAAATGGTCTGGTTGGTGTGTGCTGGCTCTATTGCTCGTGATGGGGGCCGTGTATTGGATGCCTGTACAAGCAAAGGAAGAAAAGCCGGTTGTGACAGAAATGATGAAAGTACTAGAAGAAACAGGCGCAACGGGTGTATCGGTTCAGGTACGTATGCGTACGGCGATGGGAGAAGGCCTGCGTGCTGAACAAGTAAAAGAGTTGGCGATGAAATGGGCACAACAACTTGAGATTCCGTTTTCCCCAAGCGAACAATCGCGTAAACACAACATACTCGCATATGGGACTACATACACACAAAACGGCGTGGATCTGAGCTACGAGGTGACAGGAGTGCCTAAAAATGGAGCATTTTCTGTATATCTAGTACTTCAGTTATCTGGAAGCCATGATTCGCTACTATATATTGGACAAGTACAGGAAACCTTCACGAATGCCCTGCAAAGCGCCGACTTTATTCCGCAAATTAGCACTTGTATTCGCGGATTGTACAATGTTAAGATGGGTGTTGACCAACAGGAGGGTAAAATATTGTCGATTTTTGGTACTCTCCAGGCAACAGAATTAGAACGTTTGCAAGATGAGACGGTTGTCAGCATTTCAGGGTATACCCCTATGTGGGAATCATTCATCGCGTTAAACGGTCAAAAGATGAATCTACAGGTGGCTACGCATCGTGACAGCCATTCTGGAACATGGATTACGGTAGGTACACCAATCATCACTGTGGAATATTAGCACGCGGAGGGGTACACATTGGATAAAATTATTGTCCGTGGTGGTAAGGCATTGGCTGGAAATGTAAAAGTATCTGGCGCCAAAAATGCCGTACTCCCTATTATTGCAGCATCTATCTTGGCAGAAGAAGGGACTTGCGTCATCTCAGACGTACCAGGCCTCGACGATGTCCGGACGATATGCGACCTTTTGAAATCGATGGGAATCTCCCTTACATATGATCATGAAGTGCTGACGATCGATGCTTCCAAGCTTACGAGTGTAGAAGCGTCCTATGAACTGGTCCGCAAAATGCGCGCATCTTTCCTCGTGATGGGGCCGCTTTTAGCCAGAAAAGGACAAGCTCGTGTCGCTCTTCCGGGTGGATGTGCCATTGGTACACGCCCGATCGACCAGCACCTAAAAGGGTTTGAGGCTATGGGAGCCAAAATCGAAATCGGACAAGGGTTTATTGAAGCGACGGTAGAAGGACGATTGAAGGGTGCGAAAATCTACCTGGATATTGCTAGCGTCGGTGCAACAGAAAATATTATGATGGCCGCTGCTTTGGCAGAGGGAACCACATTGATCGAAAATGCGGCAGAAGAGCCGGAAATCGTTGATTTGGCGAACTTCCTGAACAGAATGGGAGCAAAAATCCGCGGTGCGGGTACAGGTTCGATCCGCATCGAAGGCGTGGAAAAGATGAAGGGCTGCACACATTGTGTCATTCCTGACCGTATCGAAGCAGGAACTTTCATGGTGGCTGCAGCGATTACCGGTGGGGACGTCTTTGTGGAAGGTGCGATTTGCGATCATCTCAAATCCGTGACCGCCAAGCTTCGTGAAATGGGCGTGGACATTGAGGAGCAAGAAAACGGCATTCGTGTACGCCGCACTGGCCCACTGAAAGCAGTTGACCTCAAAACGCTGCCATACCCTGGCTTCCCGACAGATATGCAGTCGCAAATGATGGCGCTTTTGCTTGTTTCAGAAGGAACGAGCATTGTGACCGAAACAGTATTTGAGAACCGCTTCATGCACGTGGAAGAGTTCCGCCGCATGAATGCGAACATCAAGATCGAAGGCCGCAGTGCCATCGTCGAAGGCGGTTCCAAGCTGACAGGCAGCAAGGTAGCAGCAACTGACTTGCGTGCTGGTGCAGCACTTGTATTGGCTGGGCTCGTATCGGAAGGAGAGACTGAGGTCTCTGCTCTGCACCATATTGACCGTGGCTACGTGAACTTTACGGAAAAGCTGCTGGCTTTGGGAGCAGATGTAGAACGCGTGGTCCCAGAAGAAAAGGCTCGTGAAAAAGCCGTTTCCGAAACCATCAAAGTAAGCTTCTCTCCTAATTTTGCTTGATAAATGCGTCAACCATATGGCAAAACGAAAGATTCTCTGCGGATGCAGGGGGTCTTTTTTTCGTTCTCTCGACTCTCTCATTCTCTCGTTCTACCGCTCTGTTACTGAACATAGACTTTAGTAGGTTATTTAAGACTTTTCGTGTCTAGTACGTAACGGGGAGGATCTCTTGCATGAAACGCTATCTACTCATGTGGTTTATCGCTTTGCCGATCTTGCTCGTCCTGATGCCTGCTGCTCTGGTCTTTTGGTTTTCACCAGCAATCAGCCCTGTCAGTCAGCCTACTGTGGCCGTCTCGGAGCCTGCCATACCAGCGATGAAGGAATCCGCTTCCTCTCTGCCGGTAAAGGTGTACCGTACAGAAAAAAAGACTGTGGAAACATTGCCGCTAGAAACGTATATTACGGGAGTCGTAGCGGCAGAAATGCCAGCCGAGTTTGAGCTGGAGGCTTTAAAAGCACAGGCGTTGGCGGCCAGAACCTATATCGTGCGCCGATTAAAAGAGGGCAAGTTTGATGATGTTCCCTCAGGCGGGCAGGTCTTGGATACGGTGCAGCATCAAGTCTATATGGATGAAGTGCAACGGCGTGAGCGTTGGGGAGACCAGTACGAATGGAAAAACAAACGCATCCAGCAAGCAGTGATGGCAACAGCAGGGATTATCCTGACCTACCAGAACGAGCCCATCGACGCGACGTTCTTTTCCACCAGTAATGGTTTTACAGAGAACTCGGATGAATACTGGGAAAAGCCCATTCCTTATTTGAAGAGCGTTGCGAGTCCGTGGGATATTCAATCTCCTCGCTATGAGGAAACGGTCATCATGTCCACGGTGGAGCTAGAAAAGAATTTGGGCGTCAAGCTCACACAGGAGGCTTCTACCAATGGTTCCTGGTATCGGATCGAATCGCGTACAACCGGAAATCGCGTAGGAACCATCAGCATTGGCGGCAAGGAGTTTACAGGAAGAGAGTTTCGTGAAAAGCTCAATTTGAATTCTTCTTCCTTTACGTTGGACTTGCGCGGCAATCAGGTATTCATTACGACCAAAGGGTACGGTCATGGTGTCGGGATGAGCCAGTGGGGAGCAAATGGAATGGCCAAAAGCGGCAAAAGCGCGGAGCAAATCGTCAAACACTTCTATCAAGGAATTAGTCTGCAAGAGTATAAAAGGATCATCCCAGCTTAAAAGCGATGCAAATTTTTACTTTTCCCTACTCTCTCAGGTTTATACGCCAAAATTCTGGCGATACTGAGGGATGAGGTGATGAATAAAATGGAAGATCAAAAAAATCAAAATCAACCGATTCCATTCAAGAAGGCAAGTTCTTGGAAAAAAGTTTTGGGCAAGAAATGGGCGTTTCCTGCAATCTACATCGGCACCGCAGCAATCATTCTCGCTTTTGTGATGTGGTATCAGGGCAATGTCATGGACACGGTATCCAAAATGACGAATGGCACAGATGGCGTGGCAGTGACAACTCCTGCAGCTCCTGAGACGACTACACCGCAAAACGAAGAAGCAGTACCTGCTACAAGTGGCGTACAACCACTCGCTTGGCCAGTAGGAAAAGGCGTACAGTACAATGTGGGCATGAACTACTACGATGAGAAAGCCTCTAAGGAGAGTCAGCAAAAAGCATTGGTGAGCTTTGACAACTCCTTCTATCCACACACAGGTATTGACCTCGTATCCACGGATGGCAAGGGCTTTGATGTCGTCGCAGCTCTTGCGGGCAAAGTGGTAAAAGTGGTGAACGATCCACTTGTCGGCAACGAGATTGAGATTGAGCACGCAGACAAAATGATTACGGTCTATCAAAGTCTGGAAAGCGTAACAGTCAAACCAGGCGATGAAGTGACACAAGGTCAAGTAATCGGGTCTGCTGGACGCAACACCTTTGAAAAAGACGCTGGCGCACATCTTCACTTCGAAGTTCGCATCGATAAAAAGCCTGTCAATCCAGAACAATACTTGATTCAGGCTGATACGGAAGTAAAAAATCAATAACCAATGAATGTAGAAAAACACCTGCAAAATACAACAATTGCGGGTGTTTTTTTGCGTGTTGTACAAACTGTTGAAAAAAGATGAGGCCGTGCTGGCTTGTCAGGCTTGGAAACGTAGAATATGTGTCCCTACGCACCCATATATTGTATCAGACAATGTAGATACAAGGAGGCGAGTAATGTGCACGACTACATCAAAGAGCGGACCATCAAAATCGGCCGATATATTGTAGAGACAAGAAATACGGTTCGGATGATCGCCAAAGAGTTCGGTGTTTCGAAAAGTACTGTGCACAAGGACTTGACTGAGCGGCTGCCTGAGATAAATCCAGAGTTGGCGAACCAGGTTAAGGAAATTTTGGAATATCACAAAGCCATCAGACATCTTCGGGGGGGCGAAGCGACCAAAATCAAGTACAAACGGCGTAGTAAAAAAGTACGAGTAGAACAGGAGGAGAGTGTGTAAGAAAGAATTTCCTTGTCCTCTCACGTAGAAGAGCCTATGATATTAGGTAGAAATGTAACTGGTAATCAGGGAGGACCTTTCATGTTTGGCAAAGATATCGGAATCGACTTGGGCACGGCCAATGTCTTGGTTTTTGTAAAAGGCAAGGGAATTGTCCTAGACGAACCATCTGTCGTGGCAATAGATAGTAAAACCAGAAAAGTTTTGGCCGTGGGAAATGAAGCCTATCGCATGGTAGGTCGCACCCCAGGGAATATCGTAGCGATCCGACCTTTGCGAGAAGGGGTTATCGCGGATTTTGAAATCACAGAGGCCATGCTGAAGCACTTCTTAAACAAAATTGGTGGGAAGAGCATGTTTGCCCGACCGCGAATTTTGATTTGCTGCCCAACCAACATCACCTCTGTTGAGCAAAAGGCCATTCGCGAAGCAGCTGAGCGCAGCGGTGGAGCAAGAGAAGTATTTATCGAAGAAGAGCCGAAAGTTGCCGCAGTTGGGGCAGGTATGGACATTTTTCAGCCGTCCGGAAATATGGTAGTGGACATCGGTGGGGGAACGACCGATGTAGCGGTATTGTCGATGGGCGATATTGTCACGTCTTCCTCCATTAAAATAGCAGGCGATACATTCGATGTGGCTATTATGCGTTACATAAAAAATAAATACAAATTGCTGATTGGAGAGCGTACGGCTGAAGATATCAAGGTTCAGATTGGAACCGTATCCGGCGGACGCCAGGACGAAATGGACATTCGAGGTCGAGACATGGTAAGCGGCTTGCCGCAAACGATTACCATTCGCTCCAATGAAGTCCAGGAAGCCCTGGCTGAGTCGGTGAGTGCGATTGTACAAGCCTCAAAATCTGTTTTAGAACGAACACCTCCGGAGCTTTCTGCCGATATAATTGATAAGGGTGTTTTCCTGACCGGTGGCGGCGCATTATTGCACGGTATTGACGAGATTCTGGCAGAGGAGCTGAAGGTTCCTGTGCTGGTAGCGGACGAGCCAATGATGTGCGTTGCAAAAGGAACAGGAATGATGCTGGACTATTTGGACAAGATGCCGGCTAACTCGAATAAGCGATTATTCAGGGGGTAAGATTTAAGTGATCAGAGGCTTGTATACGTCTGCATCTGGCATGCTGGCTTTGCAGAACAGGCAAGAATCGCTGGCGAACAATTTAGCAAATATCAATACACCCGGGTTCAAACAGGACGTGGGTGTCATGCGTGCATTTCCGGAGCAATTGCTCTCGCGCATGAATGATCATGAGGGACTGGATGTTCCGGGCATCCCTACTATGCCTGGGCAGCCTGCCATTATCGGGCGTCTGAACACAGGGGTATACATGGCGGAGGCGCTGCCGAATTTTGCGCAGGGGGATATTGAAGAGACACGCAATCCATATGATATTGCGTTGATGGACAATATTCAGCCAGATCAGGATGGCAATGAGCGGCGGTTGTTTTACGGTGTGGCACGGATTGAACAAGCGGATTTGGCACAGCCAGTACAGCAAGAGGATATCCGCTATACGAGAAATGGTAACTGGAGCGTGAATTCGGACGGGTACCTGGTGACAGCGGAAGGATATTATGTGCTGGATAGCTCTAATCAGGCGATACGAATCAACCATGATCCCGCACTCGGAACCAATGTCGGTCAAAACCTGAAAATTTCCGAGCGTGGCGAATTGATGCAAGTTACCATTGATCCAATCACCAAAGCAGAACAGTATACGGCGCTTCCTACTCATGCTAGATTGGGACTTGCAGTGGTAACCGATCCGCTAAAGCTTGTACGTGAAGGAACGAATGTTTTCCGATTTGAAGGCGATATACCAGTGGAAGGGATCGATTTGGCAGAAGCCAACGATCAGGCTGCTATAGCAGCTGGTACGTACAATACCCCTATGGTCGCGGGACGTTTCGGTACACAACAGGGCTGGCGTGAACGGTCGAATGTAGACCCAGCACAAACCATGACGAGTATGATGAGTGTGCTTCGCGCCTATGAAGCGAACCAACGGGTAATTACCACGATTGACGGTACGCTGGACAAGGCTGCTAATGAAATTGGTCGGGTTAATGGATAATAGGAGGTAGGAAGGATGCAGTCGCTTAATATTTCCACATCAGCTATGCGCGGTATTCAGCAAGCGTTGGACAATACAGCCAACAACCTGTCGAACATTGATACGATTGGGTACAAGCGCAGGGTAGCATCGTTTTCCGAGCTTCTCACAGACTCAATGAATGAGCAGCCGGCAGCGGATAACCAAAATCGCAATACACCAGTGGGGATAAGAATCGGTAGTGGAGCGCATCTTGCCATGACCAAGCTGGATCTCGGTCAAGGCAGTCTCAAGCAGACAGATGTGCCAACAGATGTTTTGATTGAAGGAGATGGCTATTTTTTGGTCACTCGTAAAATCAAAGATGCGAGTAAGATCACCGTGGATGAAGAAAGTCGCTTTACGCGTAATGGTTCTTTTAAGCTGTCTTATGATGATGATGACAAGGGATACGTACTGCACACCACGTCTGGCCATATTTTGACAGACGAAAATGGTGCGAATATCGTATTCCCGGAGCCAGTAAAAAATATCTCGATTTCCCCTGATGGTACTTTCAGTGCGGACGGAATGCTGGCACCTGTAAAAATTGGTGTATGGAATGTAGAGAACCCTGATCAGCTAAAGCAAGTCGGTGAGAATCTGTTTGATGCCGAATTGGCTTTCGGAGCAGGACCGCAAAGTAAATACACCAGTGCATATGATGATGGTGTAACATTGCGCCAAGGTGCTCTCGAGTCATCAAACGTCAGCATGACAGAAGAAATGTCCCAACTGGTGAACATTCAGCGTGCGTATCAATTGAACTCACGCGCAATTGGTATCAGTGATCAAATGATGGGTATTGCGAACCAATTGAGAAGCAGATAAAGCTATATAAATTCAACATGACGGAGGAGAGGAGCATGGAACAAGGGAAGAGCAAACGTTTCCCGCGTCAGACCGAAGAGGTTAAGTCAAAAGCAAGAGAGCGGGAACGGAGCGGCAAAAATTGGCGACTGAGAGTTGCCAAGATGGTGCTGGTCCCACTCCTGCTGTTTTTCTCTCTGGTCGTTGGTCTGATGATCGGATACGGTGGAGTTGGCAAGAAGCCAATGTCTGAAGTATTCGATCCAGGAACCTACAAACATATGTGGGATTTAATGTTTGAGGATACGTAAAAATGAAGCTGGACAAGCCCGAACCTTTGGTTGGGGCTCCTATTTTTTCGGGGACTTGTTGTGGTGTTTGTCCACAGAGTATAATAGGTCGAGTGGTTGAAAAAGGAAGTGACGATTTGAATACGGAGGGATGTCCGTGAATCTTCCTAATTTGCTTACGATCTTTCGCATCGTGCTCATCCCTTTGTACCTGTATGTCTTTTTTTCGGAGTTTCCGTATCATGTTGAAATCGCTTTAGGCATTTTGATTTTGGCGGGAGTGACCGATATTGCGGACGGGTACATCGCGCGGAAGCATAAGCTTGTGACCACCATCGGAATGATGTTAGATCCTCTGGCAGATAAATTAATGATGCTGGCGGTCATCGCCTCATTATTTTTGACGGATCGAATCAGTGTATGGGCTGCCCTGTTTTTCTTTGTGCGCGATCTGGCCATGATAGTAACAGGAGCTGTTTATCATTTCCGTGGCAAAAAAACTGTCCCGGCTAATGCCTATGGCAAGCTGACAACCGTTCTTTTGTATCTGGTCATTCCGCTCGTTATGTACCGTTATGAGTACAGTGAAGCGATACTTTGGTCGGTTATAGCGTTCTCGTTTATTGCGAGTGCGATTTATCTGGCAAAGGCTCGACTATTGAACCGCGTGTAAGGGTTCCAGCAAGTTGAAAAAGAGCACTTCCGCTTTGGGGAGGAAGTGCCCCTTTTATCTTAACCCCGCTTGACCGTTTTACTGGGGCGGGAGTTATGTATATTGTTTCGTTGGTTAAAGGGTATTCATTCATAGACAAGTCTAGTTAAGTATGGAAATGGAGCGATACATAATGGAAATCAAAGCGCCTTTGGATATTATGCAAATTCAGGAAATCATTCCACACCGTTACCCGTTTTTGTTGATAGACAAAATTGAAGAGCTGGAGTTAGGAAAAAGAGCAGTTGGAATTAAAAATGTCACGGTAAATGAGCCGTTTTTCCAAGGGCATTTTCCTGGTTATCCAGTCATGCCTGGCGTCCTTATTGTGGAAGCGTTGGCACAGGTTGGGGCAGTAGCGATGCTCAGCATGGAGGAACATCAAGGAAAAATCGGACTGTTTGCAGGCATTGATGAATTCCGTTTCAAAGATCAGGTGAAGCCGGGAGACACGCTGGTACTAGAGGTTGAGCTTACTCGTGTACGTGGAACCGTCGGCAAAGGACATGGCAGAGCACTGGTAAATGGAAAAGTAGTAGCAGAGGGCGGATTAATGTTTGCCCTGACGGCAGGAAATAAGGCACATTCATGATCATCTTGAATGTGCCTTTCTTTTCGGGTAGAATGGCTAATGGGCAACTCCATCCATGAGAAGGTAGTTTAAAAAGCCGTCTTTTTAAACATTCATTTACTAACAAGCACTTGAAGGTGAAGAAATGACCAAACAGGTCGCAACCATATTAGATGTGCCATTTACGACTCGCGGTTTTCGTGAGACTGTCGATCATATAACAGAGCGCATACAAAGCGGTCAAAAGACCCACGTGGTGACAGCCAATCCGGAAATCGTCATGGTAGCGAGAGAGAATCGCGCTTTCCGTTCTATTGTAGAACAAGCCTATGTTGTTCCAGATGGAATTGGAATCGTGTACGCTGCCAAATGGACGAATCAGCCAATTTATGAGCGCGTTACCGGTGTGGAGCTTCTGGAAGCGCTCATGGCGAAAGCCGATCAACATCAGTGGGGCGTGTATTTACTCGGCGCCAAGCCGGATGTCATTCATTTGGCAAAAGACAAACTGAGTGCTCGTTATCCGAACGCCCGAATCGTCGGATGTCGGGATGGCTATTTTCGCCCAGAGGAAGAAACTCAAATTGTACAAGAAATTGCCGAAGCGAAACCACAGCTCCTGTTCGTCGCACTGGGTGCGCCCAGACAAGATGAATGGATGGCGAAGTATCGCGATCAGTTAAATGCCTCCTTAATGATGGGGGTAGGCGGCAGCTTTGACGTCATTTCCGGGAAAGTAAAGCGCGCTCCCGAGATTTGGCAAAAACTGCATTTGGAATGGTTTTATCGACTTGCTTCTGAGCCTTCACGCTGGAAGCGTCAACTGGCTATTCCTCGGTTTGTTCTAACCGTACTGAAAGAAAAATGGAGTAGCCGTTCCTAGATGCATCCGTAGAGAGGAGAACAGTCGATGTCTACACTAATCCTCGGATTTCTGACTTCGCTGATCATATCGTTTATTGCTACACCGTATGTAAAAAACTTGGCTGTAAAAGTAGGGGCTGTGGATGCTCCGAACCAGCGCAAAGTACACACGCGAATCATGCCACGTATGGGTGGCTTGGCGATTTATATCGGTTATCTGGTTGCGTTCTTCCTATTTGTCCCACATACAACCATGTCAGAAATGCTGGGAATTTTCATCGGAAGTACGATTGTTATGGTCGTTGGCATGCTCGATGACAAATACCAACTCTCGCCAAAATGGAAGCTGCTTGGCCAGCTAGTCGCAACAGCGATTGTCGTCATTCCTTTTGGCTTGAAGATTGGCGTCGTGAATCTACCGTATAGCGGGAGCATTGATTTCAGCAGTGGCTGGCTTTTCTGGCTGGCGATTCCGATCACAATGTTTTGGATTGTCGGGGTAACGAATGCGGTGAACCTGATTGACGGTCTCGATGGACTGTCGGCAGGTGTATCAGCAATTGCTGCAGGGACAATGGGCGTCATGGCCTTGTTGATGGATGATTACAAGGTAGCGACCTACTGTTTCGTGCTCCTCGGAGCGATCCTGGGCTTTCTCTACTTTAACTTTCATCCGGCTCGTCTGTTTATGGGCGACACCGGTTCGCTTTTCTTGGGCTTTAACCTGGCTGCCCTGTCGATCATGGGCTTTAAAGAAGCGTTGTTCGTTTCCTTTATCATTCCAATCGTCGTACTGGGGGTACCGCTCTGGGATACGTTCTTCGCCATCGTGCGCAGGATCGTAAACAAAAAGCCGATTTCGAGCCCAGACAAAGGGCATTTGCATCACTGCTTGCTAAACATGGGTCTGTCGCACCGCTCGACTGTACTCACGATTTACTCGATCAGCATTTTCTTCGGGACGATGGCGATCCTGCTGACGAAGACGACGAAGTGGACTACGATTATTGTCATGGTCGCGCTGCTGATAGCCATTCATCTTGGAACGGAGATCGTTGGCCTCGTTAGTCGCCGTCACCGTCCGTTGATTAACGCTTACAGACGGATCAAAATTAAACAGACCGAGCAACAGCGTCGGACGAACTAAAAATAAACAGAGCCTTAGCATCTAATGGTGCTAGGGCTTTTTTTCGCCAATATTTAGGGGGAAACACTTAAGTGAAGAAGGGAATTGTCCGATAAAGATAGGGAGAATTACATTGTCCCATTAATAGTGTGGGACACATAAGAGGTTTCAAAAATAAAACGGAGAGGTGAAAATATGAACAAGTCCTATCAACAATTCCGTCGTTGGCTGGTAATGTGCCTGACGATGATGCTGATTGTTACAGGTGTTATGCCAGCGGTACCAGCTTTTGCGGCGCTGGGTTCCAATTGGAATACTACGTCAGGTATCAAGACACCACCATCTAGCTATGTCATCAGCGGGGGGGGCACAAGTTATAGCGACCCGATTAAGACAAAATCCAAATTGGTATACCAAGTCGAGCTTTTCTACAAGGATGCCACTAAAAATGGCCAAGGTTTTGATGTTTTAATTGATAATGTTCCACTTCCGAACAATCAACTATTTGTAAACGAAAAAATTACACTGCCTGATTTTCAACTGAATAGTAGTGGAGCAGTAACAAAAGTTACAGTGAAGCCAAAAGTAACGGTGGATCCAACGAACGATACAGCAGAGATTTATTTCCAGTACACACCAACCCCTGCTGCTCCAGGAACAGGTCCGCTAATTTTTGATAACGCCGGAGCGGGTAAGCATCAAAGTGACCCTATCAAGGTAACCAATCGAACAGTAACGAATTTAAAATACAAATATACTGTCTCATCCGCAGTGGATAAATCACAAGCTGTCGAAGTTCAGGTAAACGGAGTAACCGTTCGAACCGTAACCGGTTCCGAAGGTACCTTGCCAGATATCGATTTATCTCCTGGTCTGAATGCAGTTCAGTTGTTTGCACCGAATACAGGAGAACGTGCCATTGTATATTACGAGTACAACTCACAGAACAGCCCGATCTCCATTACCAACTTCTCTGGAGGAACGACAGCCTATACTCCAGTGATTTATGGGGACTCAACTATTACCTTGATCGGTACGTATGGAAGTGGAGTAACGGGAAGTAGCTTGAGACTGAAGCTGATTACGAACAACGGCAGCTCCATTCAAGACTTAGCCAACACTGCACCAACGATTAATGGTAGCACTTTTACATTTAATAACATCAGCTTGAAGCCCGGGCTGAATCAGATCGCTTTTTACGAAAAGGTAGGAAATGTAACCAAAGAACACTACCAGTTCTATGTTCAATACAACAACACACCGCTTGTTAGTGATTTGAAAGTAAATGATACACCACTGAACGATCCGAATGTCAACACGAGTCCGACTTATATCACGGTTCCATCGCTCAACCGTCTTAATTTGAATCTGGACGGGAAAGCGCTAAATGCAGATACCGTTGAAGTGAAAAACCTGCGTACAGGTGATGTAGTTAAAACACAGGTGAACCGTACTGGTTCATTTGGATTGAGTGTACCATCCCAGCTTGGCGAAAATACTTTGGAAATCAGAGTCTTTAACCAAAACAAAGAGGTAGGGACCTTTGTTCGTAAGCTGTTAGTCACCACTACATCCTCAGGAAGCTCGGATCAATTTTACAAAGTAATGTTGAATGGAGTACCACTTCTGCCTAACCAGCAAGCGACGATATCAGGTCCAGCAACTTCTCCAGTTATGGCACTGCATGGTTCGGCACTGCTGAAATTTGTAGATATTACTGGTGAGCAGCAGTTCCAAGAATTCAAGGTTACAATTTCCGAAGGTGCAACAAAAAAAGAATACAAGAGTGCCGACGGGGTAGGCTATACACAGATTGGCAACCCGCAAAGTGGATTTACGGAATATGCGGTAAATATGACGACGATACCTGCAGGTAGCTTCGTGGACGGTAAAACGTACAAGGTCTCTTTGAGCTATCAATACCTGACAAAGGCTTCGGATAATTCTGTAACGTCTCCATCGGGTTTCATTAATGTTGCGAATTACGAGTACGAATTCAAATACTTGGATAGCTCTAAGCCGAGCATTTCACAAGTGATTAATTTGGCAAATGCACAAGTATTGTCTCCAACGGCTGCGAATATCATTGTTACTTCACCGTTGGAATTGAAAGCAGTTACGAAAAATATACCAGATCCAACTACTGCAACGATCACGTATAACGGGCAAGCGTTAACTTCAGGAACAGACTATGTAATTACAGCTGGGACAGATGATTTTACGCTTACTCTGAAAAAGCTGCCCCAGGGTCAAGGAAAACTGGTGATTGGATATACTGGTGCAGCGGGTTCATTATCTGCTGCTTACACTCTGGATATTCGCATTACCCCATTTGCTCAAATCACATATGTAGATGCAACTGGACAGGTACGCAGTTTTGAAGATGGATATCAAGTAAAGAGTGAGAATGACATCCGAAATCTCGATGGGAAAGTGTACAACTATGTATTGAAGGGTGGCACCACAAGTAACATTGAGGCAACCTTAAATGGTACAAAAATCAATATTAAAGATAGTGATATTGACACAAATAAAGGTACGTTCCTTATTGCGAAGGATGAGCTGAAATATAAAAAAGGCAACAACGTCCTGAAAATCACCTTGAAAGATGATCCAAAAACAGTATTCACCTATAACGTTTCCTATAACTCATCCAAGACGCCATCTGTCGAGGATGTGAAGCTGGAGATCATCTCCAATGGTGATACTGAAGAGCTGACCAAGAAAGCTGGAGATGCATCCTATAAAACAGGTGCCAACTTCTTGACCAACTTGAGCTTTACTGTAAATGATGCAACACATGTCTACATCGAAAAGAACGGAAAACGGATCAATGATTTCCGCTACAAGAGTGGAGATTGGGAACAAGATACGACGAACCAGGAATACGTAAAAGCGCGCCTGGAAGCATCGTTGAATAATGATTTGGAAGACTTGTTTGACGAGACAAACATTGATTCACAGTCTCGTTCCCGATTTGAAGGGAAGATGAACACGAAGAAATATGGTGATCTTGTTGAAGAAGTACAAGACGCCGTGACAGATGCCAAGGAACAGGAACAGAAACTGGCCCTTTTCCCTCTGACTTTGAAAAAGGGTGGAACAACGGTCTACACCATCGTAGCTGAAGATGACAATGGTACTGTCATTCGCTATGACATCAACATCGATCAGAAATATTCCAGCTGGGAAGTTCTATCCCCAGTAAAAGCAAAAGAAAACGATCCATACGTTATTGTAAATAGTAACAGTGCAGTTGTGAAAGTGTTTGCGGAAAATGCGGACAAAGTATTGTTCGGAAAAACAGAAGCAAAAGTGACCAATACAAGCAATCCTGACTTCTATTACGATGACAAGCAGGGCAAGACCATACCAGAGACTTATTATGTGTTTACATCTACTGTTCCACTTAAAAAAGGTCTAAACGCAATTAAGTTCTCGGTCGTGGTTGGCGATAGCACCTATAAAGACGAAATCAAAATCTACAATGCGAGCTCAACTGTAAATGGTGCAGAATATCGCGATGTATTAGGAAAGAAAACTGCTTTTAGTGTGTTTGATAAGCAATTTGAGCTGAAGTTCCCGAAAGGTACAGTATTGCTGTCGCCAGATGATAGCCGTGCTGGTCAAGAAGTGAAGAATCCAAGCGGAGATATTTTTGTCGATGTACCTCTATACTTCGGTATGGCAGATCGGACAACAGGACAAATATCCATCGACGAGGATAATCTGGAAGAACGACTGGTTCTGGAAGCTAACTTCAACTATGCAAGTCCCCTGTACTATGTAGATGCAGGTGATACAGAAGCCCCGGGTGGTCGTGATCCATACTTCGATGAAGGCGATGCGGAAGACTTCAAGAGTCGTTGGCAAGACAATCTGGTTCCTAGCCTTCGTGGTACAATTACCATCAAATACGACCCATCCATTGTTAACGCAGCGAATAACATCCTGACCGTTTTCTACCACAATGGGGATGAATGGAAAAATATTGGTGGCGTAGTGAGTACAAGCAAAAAGACTGTTACGGTGCCGTTTGCTGGTTTTGGTTATTACATGGTCATGAAAACGAGAGAAACATACGATGATGTCATTCGACATGATTTCGCTCGTGATGCAATTGAGACGCTGTATGCCAAAGGCATCATGCCAGCATACAGTGGAAGCAGCTTTGGGGCTAACCGTGACATGACACGCGGCGAATTTGCAACGATGCTGGTTAAAGCAATGGATCTGCCAATTAACGCTGGGCCATATCGGGATAGCAACGAGCGTGATCCGTTAGAACCAACCTTTACCGATGTTCGTCCGAATCGCAATTCGTGGGATTATGAGTACAAATATATCGAGACAGCTGCTCGTGCTGGAATTATCCGTGGAAAACAACCCGGCTACTTCCGTCCAGATGAAAATCTTACTCGCGAAGAAGCAGCAATTATGATCTCGCGTGCGCTTAATCTCAAATTGGGTACACTCGATGCTTCCAAACTGGCTTTGAACAAAATGTTCTCAGATGCCAAGGATGTTAGTTACTATGCAGCTCCATCCGTACTTGCTGTCAGCAAGGCGAAACTGATGAACGGCGAAATAGATAATCCAGGTGAGAAAAAGTCAACCTACAGCTTCAAACCAACAAACAACCTGACTCGTGCTGAAATGGCTGTCATCACTATTCGTGTGATGGTCCAACTCAAAAAACTGCCTAAGCAGTAAGCCGAGATATTTCGCCATATATAATAGAAGAAAAGCTGAAGAGGTCATCGCCTCTTCAGCTTTTTTCATGGAGAAATTACTCTTCTTCTACATCGCCAACCGCGTCTACAGGAACCTCCACATATTCCTTTTCCCCCAGCACGATTTGAGCTTGTCCGTTTGTCAAATCAACCATCCCTGCGACAAACTCATCCTGTTCACCCTCAGGGATCAGCACATGCGCAGTCACCTTGTCTGTAAAATCCGTACTACTCACGCGATGTTCACCAAGGCGCAGCTCGTTCTCCACCTTGCCCCACCACGTATAGTCCACGCTGACAGAGACTGTCTGATGCAGCGTGTGCACCACGATCTTCGCAGCCTTCAATGCAGTGACGGTTCCAGCTGTATAAGCCCGAACAAGTCCACCAGCCCCAAGCTTGATTCCGCCGAAATAGCGAGTGACGACCACGACCGTATCCTTCACGCCGTTTTTCTTGATGCATTCCAGGATCGGCTTGCCTGCCGTACCGCTAGGCTCCCCGTCATCACTCGAGCGCTGAATCTGATCGTTTTCGCCGATGACAAAAGCAGAACAGTTATGAGTAGCGTCCCAGTGCTTCTTTTTGATCATCGCGATAAATGCTGTCGCTTCTTCCTCAGTGGTAACCCGCTGGGCATATCCGATAAAACGGGAGCGCTCAATAACGATATAGTCCTCACCGTAGCCAGCGATGGTTTTGTATTGGGTAAGCATCGTACAATCACCTCAAGAAAAGGATAGCATGCCAAAGAAATGTTGGCGAACATTGAAATGTTTTTGACACATAATCGTAGTACTCTATGTGGTGCTTGTGGAATAAAAAAGGAAAGGGAGGAGTTCCTTATGATTCCCTTATGAAAATGCTGGTATGGCATAATTTTGCGTGTGAGAAGGATAACTCTGTGATATAGTGATCTTGGGACAAACCACATATTTAATGTGGTTAATAATTTTATGCTCAATATAAAATAAAGGAGTGGAAGTCAGTGAATTTTCCATATTCGAAAAAGAAATGGATGTCTATCAGTTTGGCGGCATTATTAACAACAGCCCTTGGCGCAGGAACCTTGACGGCATCTGCGAATACAGGCTCCGATCAAGCAAAGGCACCTACGACTGTACAAGCATCAAACGATAAAGTAGCAGCTGAGGCAGGCAAAGAGAATACGACAACGCCTGATACTGCCGCAACAGAAGAGTTGACGTTGGATAAAGCGATTGAACAAGCTTTGAAAACCAACGTCACATTACAAAATGCTATTCTGGATGCGAAAAATGCAGATATTAACAACTCGATTACTTACAGAAGCACGGCACAAATGACAGCAGACATGCTGGAATCCTTGGATGCAGCGCAAGCAAAGTATGTAAGAAGCGCCCAAAGTGAAATGACGAAGAAGCTGAATGCGCTCGCTGTTAAGTCTACAGAAGGAAAAATCAAGTTAGGTGCACAAGATGCCTATTACAAACTGATTTTTGCTCAAGATGACGTGAATCTAAAAAAACAAAGCTTGGCTCGTGCAGAAGCACAACTGAAAGTAGCCAAGGCTGCATTTGATGTTGGAACGAACGCGAAGACTGACGTTCTTGAAGCAGAAATGGGCGTAGCTGGTGCAAAGGCTCAGTTGACGACTGCGGAAAACAACTTGGAAATTGCCGTGATGAATTTGAACGATTTCCTTGGCGTTGATCTGCAAAAAGAATGGAAAATCGTCTCTGCCAATAAGAAAATGGCTCCAATCTCGATCACCATGGAAGATGCTGAGAAGCAGGCCCTCTCTAAACGTTTGGAAATTACCAAAGCAGAAGAAGAGCTCAAGCTGGCAGAATTGAATGTGAAGCTGATCGCCGAGTATACAGCGGCGTCAACTCTTTCTGGTCAACAAGCTCGCAACAACGTCGAGAAATCGAAGCTTGCCATTGATGAGGCAAAACGTACCGTTTCGAAAGATGTTGCACAGGCATACCTCAACCTAAACGCAGCTCGTGAGGCGATTGATTTCCAAAAAGCGGCAAAAGATTCTGCTGCTGAGAGCTATCGTTTGAAAAATTTGCGTTTTGAAAATGGACTCGCAACGACTTTGGAAGTAATCCAATCGGAAGAAGCGTTGTCTACTCGTGAGAACGAGTACCAAAAAGCTGTCCTGTCTTACAACTTGGCTGTCGTAAACTTTGAAAATGCATTAGGAAATTAACCTAATTCAAGCAAGATTATGAGGTTTTGACCCAAATTGGAAAAAGGTTCAGTCGTGACAGCCCGCCATATGTCCCCTATAATACGGATTGTGGCGGATGTCACTTCGTACATAATGGACAGGTGAATAACGAACCACGAAAAAAACTTTAAATTTTTTTCGAAGGCGCCGCAACTTTTGATTCGCTCAGGCGTTTAATAGGATGTCACACGAAAAACGGGGAATTGTGTAAAAAAGATTCACGAATTCTAGCAGTTGTGTTACACTAGTGATTGTTGCATTTTACACAATACTGAATATACTAGAGATTTTTAACACAAAAAGCGAGGCTTTCCTGCGAAAGGAGGTGACACGCGCTTGCAGGATTCGGGCTTTAAAAAGAAAGATAGATTAACAACAAATATTCCCCAAGAACAATTTGTTTATACTAGAGGAGGAGAACACAAGGTTATGAAAAAGGTCGTTAACAGTGTATTGGCTAGTGCACTCGCACTTACTGTTGCTCCAATGGCTTTCGCAGCAGAAGAAGCAGCAACTACAGCTCCTAAAATGGATGCTGATATGGAAAAAACCGTAAAACGTCTGGAAGCTCTTGGCCTGGTAGCAGGTTATGGCAACGGCGAATACGGTGTAGACAAAACTATCACTCGTGCAGAGTTCGCTACTCTGGTTGTTCGCGCTCGCGGACTGGAGCAAGGTGCGAAATTGGCACAATTCAGCAATACTTACACAGATGTAAAATCTACTGATTGGTTTGCTGGTTTCGTAAACGTAGCTTCCGGCGAAGAAATCGTAAAAGGTTTCCCGGACAAATCTTTCAAACCACAAAACCAAGTTACTTATGCTGAAGCTGTAACTATGATCGTTCGTGCACTGGGTTATGAGCCATCCGTTAAGGGTGTATGGCCTAACAGCATGATCTCCAAAGCTTCCGAGCTGAACATTGCTAGAAGCATCACTTCTCCTAACAATGCAGCAACTCGTGGCGACATCTTCAAAATGCTCGACAACGCTCTTCGCGTAGACCTGATGGAGCAAGTTGAATTCGGTACTGACATCCGTCATGAAATCACGAAAGAAACTCTCCTGACTAAATACCTGAAAGTTACTGTTCGTGACATGGAATGGGCTCAAGAAGCTGGCAACGACAGCGAAGACCTGCCATTGGTAACTAACGTACCAGCTATCGGTCTGGGCAAAATCAAAGCTAACGAAGTTACTTTGAACGGTAAAGATGCTGGTATCGGCAACACTACTTACAAAGTAGCTGACGGTATCAACGCTAACGATTTCGATGGTCAACACGTACAAGTGTGGATCAAAGACGACCGTGAAGACGTAATCGTTTGGATGGAAGGTTCCACAGACCAAGAAGTTATCATGGACCGCGTTGGCGAGTTCACGCTGAAAGGCAAACTTCTGGAAGATCCAAAAGATCTGAGCAACTCTGATCTGGCTGATCTGAAATTGGAACTGGATGCTAGCGAAAAAAGCTACCGCTTCAACAAAAATACTAAAGTAACTTACAACTTCACTCGCTTCAACGATCCAGTTGATGGTTTGAAAGAAATCATCAAGGACAACGCTGATGGCGGATTCACTTTCGGTGCAAAAGTTGTTCTGGACAACAATAACGAGATTGCTTACATCCACGTTATTGACGACCAATCCATGAACAAAGAAGACGAAGGCGTTAAATACGGTTCCGAAGTTATCTCCAAAATCGATGCTGATAAAAAGAAAATCACGAACCGTGATAACGACAAGTTCAACGACCTGGAAGACAAAGAAGAAGGTAAAGACTTCTTGGTATTCCTCAACGGTAAACCAGCTAAATTCAGCGATCTGAAAGAAGGCATGGTTTACAGCGTATACTACGCTGATGGCGACGAAGACAAATTGCTGGTATTCGCTACTGACACAGTAGTAGAAGGTAAAGTAGACAAAGTTGTTAGCCGTAACAACAACGACTACCGCCTGACTATCGGCGACAAAACATACCGCGTTTACGAAGGTGCTACTTTCTCCGATGACGGTAACAAAGATGTTCAAGACATCGACAAAGACCACTGGGATCTGGTTGACAGCTTGGACGACGAAACAGTAAAACTGTACCTGGATGCTTCTGGTCGTGTTCGTCACATCGAAACTAAGGATGCTATCGACGATCGCAAACAAAAAGCAATCATCACTCGTGCAGCTACTTTCAACACAAGCAAAGACACTTGGGATTTCACTGTGTTGACTCAAAAAGGTAAAAAAGTAACTGTTTCCCTCGAAGCTAAAGACATCTATGACTTCGATGGCAAAAACTTCTCCAGAGATGGCAAGTCCGAGTGGGATCTGGAAAACATTCTGGTACCTAGCAAAGACAAAGACACTCTGCTCGTAGAAGTAACTCTTGATGCAGATGGCAAACCAGACAAAGTTGAATTCTTGAAACCTGTTAAGGTTGAAGAAGAATCCGGCAAAGCTTGGGATGACCTCGCAGATGAAGACGACGATATGGTTGGCGACTACGAAGTTACTGACAAAACAGCTGTCTTCAACATGACTGGTGAGTTGGAAACAAACGGCAAACGTGCTGAACTGAAAAACGCTAAAACTGCGAAATTCAAAGACGTTGCTGATGAAAACGACCTGTCCGTAATCTACACTGTAAACGACAAAGACGAAGTAGAAGCAATCTTCGTTGTTGAAGGTGACGGTTTGTCTGGTGATGCTATCTACGGTCAAGTTATCGACTTCGGTCGCGCTGGCGGTAAAGACACCATCAAAGTATGGGTTAAAGAGAAAGATAGCAACAAAATCGTTGAGAAAGAATACAAACTGGATGGCGATCAAGACGATCTGAAAGATGACGACATCCGTCGTAACGACTTCATCGCATTCACAGTTGATTCCAACGACGAAGTTATCGTTGACGATGTAGTTGAAGTAGTTAACAAAAACGCTAAAGGCATGCTCGCAGAAGTAACTGACGAAAAAGGCCTGAGCGATGCAAACATCGACAAATTGACTGTTGGTTTGGTTGATGATGTAAGCAAAGACACCATCACTTACAAAGATGCTGACGGCAACAAGAAGAAAGCTAGCATCAAATCTGCTACAGTTTACTTCGATCTGTTCGATGACCTCGGTGAAGCAGATGGCGTTAACGAAGGCGACTACGTTGTAATGATCGACAGCGGTGACATCTCCGGTACTAAATACGACTTCGTTCTGATCGTTTCCGACGAGAAGACAGTTCGTAAAGAAGACCTGGAAGACGAAGCAGAAGCATTCTTGAAACAAGAGCCAACTACTGAAACCCCAAATCCAGATGAGTGGGATGCAATTGATTCCAAACTGACTGGTAAATACGTAGAAGCTGGTGCAGGCATGAAAACACTGGCTGTTACAGCTAAATTGAAATCGGGTGTTAAAGAATCCGATATCGAGAAAGTTGAACTCTACGTAAATGGTTCTAAACTGTCTCAAGATGATATCAAACTGTCCATCAAAGATGGCGAAATCTATGTAGAAGCTATCGCTGAAGGTAAAGTTAACAGCAGCTCCCTCAAAGTTACTAACAAAGAAGGTAAGGCTGACGAAGCTACTGTAACTTACAACGAAGCGTAAGATTACGCTTCAATAGTAACCAGATCTACAGGGTAGTATAGAGGGGGGATTTTCCCCCTTCTGTACTACATACCCTATTAAAAAGAGAACTTCCTATCAAACATACGGAGGGGTAGTACGTGAATAAAAAAGTAGCACTTTCTGTTCTTTCTACTGCAGTAGTCGCAAGCATGGCAGCTTCTGCTTATGCTGCACCACAAGCTGGTGTTTATGTTGGCGGAGATGTTAAAAAGTTTTACTCCACAACAACTCTGTTGAACCTGACTAAAGAAGCAAAAGCTCAATACGCAAAAGATCTGCGTGTAGGTTCTGACAACCTCGTATTCGTACACATCAACGGAAAAGGTGCTTTCTTCTCCGAGATCATCAAAGATGGTAGCGCAACTGCTTTCGCGCAACCACTGAAAAAATCCGACTTCGTTGACCTGTACAAAGTAGTTAAGCCAGATGGCACTTCTACTGAAAATGAAGATGCTAGAGCAAAAGTTGAAGGCGATAATACAGGTGAATTGAAAGTTGAATCTGTAAGTGCTATTAACGCTCTGACAGTTGATGTTAAGTTTGGAACTACTGTAGACAAAT